>DVND01000125.1 GCA_018714645.1 Candidatus Avimonoglobus intestinipullorum | reverse complement strand
TGTACAAATGCCCGCAATTCCTTTTGCATGCGCATCCTTTCCGCCTCCAGCCTCCGTTGCTCCTCTTTCAGCGCCGCCGTCTTTTTCTCCGGCGTGTCATGGGACAAGTGAAACGGCGGCTCTGCGAACTGTACCGTCCGCAGGAATTCCCGGAATTCCTGTTCCCGCTTTTTCGGATAGAGCATCCAGACATATGTCCGTTCCTTCATGGCGGACAGCACCTCCGCATATCCGTCCTCAACGCCCGCCTCCTGCATTTTTGCAATAATCTGCGCCGGCTCCCAGAACCCCTCCAGCGTGCCGAGCTGTATGCCCGTTTTCACCGTTTCCCGCAGGTTCATAGGCACATCTAATTTCATATAGGGCTGTAATCCGGCAATCCTTGCCTGCGTTTTGCCGATATCCTCCGTATGCGCTTTTGTCTGCTTCGCCAGCCGGATAATGCTGTAAATGTCCTTCAGCACCGCGTCATACTCTGCCGGCGCCATGCTGTACCGCTCCGCCCCCAGCTTCTTCCGTTTATAAAACAGCCCCTGTTTTTCCGGCGCTTCCCGGTCCAGCACCGCAAGGGCCTGTCCCGCCGAAGCCAGGCTGGAATCAAACCGGGAAATATGCTGCGCCGTCTCCTGCGCACCAATCCCCAGCGCTTCGCGATCCACCTGGGAAACCTCCACCAACTCCTTTTGGTGGAGTAGCTCAAGCATCTGCTTCCGGTCGCGGTTTAGGCCGAAAACAGTTATTTTCTTCATTTTCAGGATTGCCAAATGATCACCCCTTTCCGGTTTTAAAAACCCATTATTCCAAAATCGTTTTGATTGCCGTTTCCACCGCTGCCTGCTTTCTGGCGGACAGCCTATCCCGCAAACGCGCCGCTTCCGCTTCTGCGGCGGCCCTGCTTTGTTCTGCCTGCCGCCCGGCCTCCCGCGCCGCCTGTTCCATGCCTTCGGCAAGGTCAGACCGGCGCTTTGCTTCCACAGCCGCCAGCAGATCCTGCGCCTGCTCCCGAGCGGCCTGGATACGCGCGTCTGCCTCTTGG
The DNA here is from genome assembly GCA_018714645.1 of Candidatus Avimonoglobus intestinipullorum. Classification (GTDB taxonomy): domain Bacteria; phylum Bacillota; class Clostridia; order UBA1381; family UBA1381; genus Avimonoglobus; species Avimonoglobus intestinipullorum. Next base: position 12,514 of record DVND01000125.1, on the reverse strand, counting down.
CGAGCCTGCTCCTGTATGCGGGCCGCCTCATCTTCCGCTTTCTTTATTTCCTCTAAGGCTTCTAAAGCCATATAAAGCGCCTCCTTTGCAAGCGTTACAACAGCCGCATCTCATTTGCGATAATCCGCAGCTTCATTCCGAAAAATTCCGCTGATTTGCGGCACATCAGCATCCGCTGGAGAAAAATCTCAAAATAATCCATCACCGACGAAATCTCTGTGTCGATCTGCATGCGCAGCTCAATCTGGTTTTTGTCTTTTACGATCAGCAGCTCCGTATTGCGCACCGCGGAATTCACGCGGTCATGGATGTCAAATGCATTCTGTGCGTCCTTCCGGACTCTTGTATAGCGTACATCCGATTTATCCGCTAAAATCAGCGCTGCCGATACGGGGCTGACGGCGTTTCCTGTGCCTTCGTCATGGTTGCCCACCGCCGCGGCAATTACCGCCGCCTCCTCCACGTCCATCCCCATGCGGATGAGGATGTTATAGGCCAAAATTGCACCGGATTGGGCGTGGTCATTCCGGTTAATCATGTTCCCAATATCATGGACGTAGCCCGCAATCCGCGCCAGCTCAATCTCCCGGGCGCTGTACCCGCCAATGTCCTCCAGGATCTTTGCCGCTGTCCTGGAAACCAGCCCCGCGTGGACGAAGCTGTGCTCCGTATAATTTGCGACCTTCAAAAGCGCATCTCCATGGATAATGCAGGTTTTGATTTCTTTATTATTCTTGACATCTTCAAACGTAATCATACGGTCATCCTTCCAAATCCTTGCCGATTTTATTCACCCAGCATCTCAACCGCCTTAATTGCGATGGCGCATTCCACGCGTTTCCGCTCAAATTCACATGCTAATCCATAGGGCTCGTTGATATCCCGGTTAAAGTTATACGCGTTTGCCGAGCAGCCGCCGCTGCAATAAAACTTTGCGAAACAGTCCCGGCATTGATCCTTCGTATAAATGTTGGATTTTTCAAACATCATTTTGATGTTTTCATCGAGCTTCCCGTCCGATACGTTCCCCATTTTAAACTGTTCGTTCCCCACAAACTGATGGCAGGGATAAATGTCGCCCTCCGGCGTCACCGCCAGGTATTCATGCCCTGCGCCGCAGCCTGACAGCCGCTTTATGACGCACGGCCCCTGTTCCAGATCCACCATAAAGTGGAAAAAGTTGAACCCGTTCCCTTCCTTGCGGCGCTTGACATATTCCTCCGCCAGTTTTTCATACTCCGCAAACACCGCCGGGATATCCGCTTCCGTCAATGCATAATCCTCGGTTTCCGGCGCGACCACCGGCTCCACGCTGGTCTGCTTGAAGCCCAAATCCGCCATATGTAACACGTCTTTGGAAAATTCCTTGTTATATGCCGTAAAGGTGCCGCGGACATAATAATTGTCCTGGTTGCGGCTCTGGGCCAAATCAATAAATTTGGGGACGATGGCGTCGTATGACCCGCTCCCGTCCACACGGTACCGCATGTTGTCGTTGGTTTCCTTCGTACCGTCCAGGCTCAAGACCACATTGGACATATTTTCATTGACATAGGCCTTCACATCGTCGTTAAGCAGGATGCCGTTCGTCGTAATCGTAAACCGGAAATTTTTCCCATGGAGCCTGCCCTGCTCCTTTGCATATTCGGTAATTTCCTTGACCGCCTCAAAATTCATCAGCGGTTCGCCGCCGAAATAGTCGATCTCGATATTTTTCCGATTCCCGGAATTGGCGATGACAAAATCAATCGCCTTTTTCCCCACTTCTGCGCGCATGATGCTGCGCTGCCCATGGAATTCGCCGGTATCTGCAAAGCAATATTTGCACCGCAGGTTGCAGTCATGGGCCACATGGAGGCACAGCGCTTTGACGACCGACCGTTTATTCCAGTTTTTCGCCACATCCGCATATAAATCTTCGCAGAACAGCAGCCCCTTCCGATAGAGTTCCACAATTTCCGCATAAGCCTCTTCCAGCTCCGCGTCCTTATATTGCGGCAATTTGTCTTTTATATGCGCGGGAAGCGCCTTTTCCGGCTGAAACGGCTCCTGGAGCTGCTCCAGCAAATCATATACCGCATCGTCCACCACATGGACGCTGCCGCTGTATATATCCATTACAATATTTAATCCCAGTTGTTTGTATTGATGTATCACGTTCTGTTTCTCCTTAAACAAATAGACAAAGGCAAGCCTTTGTCTATTTTTATTATTGTTGTAATTTTTATGCGCGTTCGCACTTCTGGTTTGCAACCGTGCAGGACGTCTTGCAGGCAGACTGGCAGGACGTCTGGCATTCGCCGCAGCCGCCATGCTTTGCGCTTTCCTTCAAGACCGCGTTGTTCAGCGTTTTCACATGCTTCATTTTCAGTTCCTCCTATATATTCTGCATTCTGGATAGATTATATCATAAAAACGGAGAAATGAAAAGCCTTTTTCCTAAATTTTTCAATTTTTTGTATTCACGCCCAAAATGCCGCCGAGCATCCCGCCCGCAACGGTCCCTACAAGCATGGTGACAAGATGCGTGCTGTATACGACCTTCCGCTGCAGGATGAGCGAAATAATGAAAATGATGAGGAAATAGCCTATACCCAACAGTGCGCCGTGGGCCAGGCCCGATTTCTGCGCATTGCCCGCCACCAGCAGCGCGCCAAGAAACACGCAAAGCACCGCCGCGGCAAACACCAATATTCCCAACAGCTTATCCGAAATGTTCCCAAAATAACAAACCAGTGTGAGAATGACCATGCATATAACCGTTGCAATGGCTGAAAACAGAATCCCCTTTAAAATCCCCTTGACGTTTATTTTCCGTTCTTCCGACATAAAAAAGACCTCCAAAATATAGTTTTAATAATATATATTTCAGAGGTCTTATCATTATGCTTGTATTTTTTGCTCCACAGACTTAATGGCGCTGCGCTCAAATTTGATGACAGTCCGTTCCGCCGGCGTTCCGACGTTGCCCGTTTCAACAAACACGTAATCGTCTTTAATTTTTGTCACTTTCCCGCAGATGCCGCCGATGGAGACGACCTTGTCGCCCACCTTCATCGCTGCGAGCATTTTCTGGGTCTCTTTTTCCTTCTTCCGCTGCGGGCGGATCATCATAAAGTATAACAATACGATAATCAGGACCATCGGGAGAAAACTGATGACTGCCGCAAGGGGAGATGCCGCTGCTGCTTCTGCCGCCGCCGTATCGGTGGTTCCCGCTTCAGCAAACGCTACAATCGTTTCAAACATGTAAAAATCTTCCTTTCAATAGTGAAATACCCCACTATTATATAACGTATTCCGGTTTTTGGCAAGCCCTATTTTAAATTTTTTATCCGGTGCGCCATCTTCCAAAGGGCACCGCCCTTTGCCGCCAGCCGTCCATGTTCTTCCAAAAACGCTTCCGTCATAGCGTCGTGCCGCAAAGCGGACCCAAATTCCGATAAAACAGCGCGGTGCTCCGCCGCTTCGCTCACAATGTAGAACTTCCCCTCCATTGCATACAGCCTGCATTCCAGCAACAGCGCAATATCAACGGCTTCAAACAGCGCACAGATATCGTCAAACGTCCCCATGCAATAAATGCGTTTTTGCGGCGCCGCTTTTTTGACAGCCCGGACATGTCTGCGGCTTTTGGGCGGTTTCGGAGCAGCGGGCTGTTCCTCCGAAATTTTAGTCACCACCAGCACAATCCCCTCCGAAGACGGCGTCGCCTCCACGACGACCTGCCCGGTATACGGGTTAAAGCCGGTTTCCCGCTGCACCCGCTCCATAATTTTAAATAAAAATGTATGTAACTGCGGCGAATCCGGCCGCAAAGCTTTCACATTGATATTATAGTCCAAAAGGTCCGCAGAAGAAAGCGTCACCTTGATTTTATTCCCTTCAAGTCTCTCTATTCTCAAATGCCTCACACGCCTTTCTCCTATTCATTATACTACACTTGCGCGGTTTTGGGAATAGTTTTTTTGTATTTGTTTTTAATTGCATAAACTGCCATTAAATATAAATTGGTACAGCAAAATAAAAATCAAATATTTGCGGCAATCCGGTCTGCCATTTCCTTCGTGCCGATTTTTTTCATACCCTCTGACATGATATCTGCCGTCCTGTACCCTGCGTCCAGAACCGCATCCACCGCGCAGTTGACTGCCCGCGCCTCCTCCAGGAGGCCGAAGGATAACTCCAGCATCATCGCTGCCGACACGATCGTGGCAATCGGGTTTGCAATGTCCATCCCCGCAATGTCCGGCGCAGAGCCATGGATCGGCTCGTACATGCCGCGCTTTCCCGCCCCCAGGGATGCGGACGGCAGCATACCGATAGAGCCCGCCACCGCACTGGACAAATCAGATAAAATATCCCCGAAAATATTGGAGGTCACAATCACGTCAAACTGCGCCGGATTGATAGCGATCTGCATGGCGGCATTGTCCACGTACATGTGGGAAAGCGCCACCTCCGGGTAATCCTTCGCCAGCTCGTTCATGGTCTCCCGCCACAGCCGCGAGGATTCCAGGACGTTTGCCTTGTCTACGGATACCACCCGCTTCTGGCGGATCATCGCCGTTTCAAAAGCGATTTTCCCAATGCGGAGGATTTCTTCCCTGGAGTATTTCTCCTCGTCAGACGCCCAGGAATTGTCCGCTGCGCGCTGCTTTTTCCCAAAATAGATGCCGCCGGTCAGCTCCCGTACCACCATGATATCCAGCCCGCTTTCCAGCTTGTCGTCTTTCAAGGGCGACGCCGCCTTCAGCTGCGGCTTTAAAATGGACGGGCGCAAATTGGAATACAGCCCCAGCGCTTTGCGGATACCCAAAAGGCCGCTCTCCGGGCGGATATCTGCGGGCACGCCGTCCCACTTCGGGCCGCCCACCGCACCCAAAAGCACACTGTCAGATGCCAGGCACTTGTCGATGGTCTCCTGGGGCAGGCTCGTCCCGTGCTTGTCGATGGCGCAGCCGCCAATATCCGCCTCCGTATAGGAAAACGTGTGGTTAAATTTCTTGCCGACGGCGTTTAACACCGTCACCGCGCCGCTGACGATTTCCGGCCCGATGCCATCCCCCGGCAGTAATGTGATGTTATAAGTACCCATAAATAGCTTCCTTTCGTTTCAAAATATGGAACAATACGATAAGCGGGCAGAACATTGCCCGCCCGCATTATTTCGCCTGTTTAATCTGTTCGATCAATCCGCCCGCGTTGATAATATCCTGCATAAACTGCGGGAATGCAACGGCTTGATAGGTTTTATTTTTTGTCATGTTGGTAATCACGCCCGTGTCAAAATCCACAGCGACCTCATCCCCGTTCTCAATGTCGGCGGACGCTTCCGCACACTCCAGGATCGGCAGGCCGATATTGATGGCGTTCCGATAGAAAATCCGCGCAAAATCCTTCGCGATTACGCAGGAAATGCCGCTGGCCTTAATGGCGATGGGCGCATGCTCCCGGGAGGAACCGCAGCCGAAATTCGCACCGCCCACCATGATGTCTCCCGGCTTGATTTTGGAGGCAAAGTCCTTGTCAATGTCCTCCATGCAGTGCTTCGCCAGTTCCTCCGGCAGCCAAGTGTTCAGATACCGCGCCGGAATAATAACGTCTGTGTCGATATTATCTCCGTATTTAATGACTGTTCCTTGTGCTTTCATGATAGATCCCCGCCTCTCTTATAGTTCTTCCGGGCACGCAATGCGCCCTAAGATTGCGCTGGCAGCCGCCACTTCCGGACTCGCCAGGTACACTTCGCTGTCCACATGGCCCATGCGCCCGACAAAATTCCGGTTGGTGGTTGCAACGCACCGCTCGCCTTCTGCCAAAATACCCATGTGCCCGCCCAGGCACGGCCCGCAGGTCGGTGCGGAAATCGTACAGCCGGCCTCCACCAGGGTGGTGATGATGCCCTCCTTGATGGCGTCCAGATAAATCTGCTGTGTGGCAGGGAACACAATGGCGCGGATCCCTTTTTTCACCTTCCGGCCTTTAAATACCTCCGCCGCGCGGCGCAGGTCGGACAGCCGTCCGTTGGTACAGGAGCCGATGACCACCTGGTCGATCTCGACGATCCCCCAATTGTCGGGTGTGCGGGTATTTTCCGGCAGATGCGGGAAGCTGACCGTATGCGGCACCTCCGATAAATCAATATCAATCGTGCGCACATATTCCGCGTCGCCGTCGGCTTCATACACCGTGTATTCCCGCGTGGAATGTGCTTCCATATATGCTTTTGTCAAATCATCCACAATGAAAATCCCGTTTTTAGCACCGGCTTCAATCGCCATATTGGCAATGGTAAAGCGGTCGTCCATGGTCAGGTTATGAACGCCTTCGCCCCCAAATTCCATGGATTTATACAGCGCGCCGTCCACGCCGATCATGCCGATAATATGTAAGATCAGATCTTTGCCGCTGACATAGGGGCGGAGCTTGCCGGTCAGGTTGAATTTGATTGCCTCCGGCACCTTGAACCAGGCCTTCCCCGTCGCCATCCCCGCCGCCATATCGGTGGAGCCGACGCCGGTGGAAAACGCGCCCAACGCGCCGTAGGTGCAGGTATGGGAGTCCGCGCCGATCACCACGTCCCCCGCGACAACCAGCCCTTTTTCCGGCAGCAGCGCATGCTCGATGCCCATTTCCCCCACTTCAAAATAATTCACAATTTCCTGTTCCTTCGCAAACAGGCGCAGCTTTTTTGCCTGCTGCGCAGACTTAATATCCTTGTTCGGCGTAAAGTGGTCCGGCACCAGTGCGATTTTCGCCTTGTCAAATACGGACTTGCAACCGATTTTATCAAATTCGCCGATTGCCACCGGCGTTGTGATATCATTCCCAAGAACGAGGTTTAACTCCGCCATAATCAAGTCGCCCGCTTTGACCTGCGCAAGGCCGGCAGCATGCGCCAATATTTTCTGCGTCATTGTCATTCCCATTTGTACTCCACTCCTTCTTCCGTTTTCAATTTATTTTACTACATTTTCAGGTATTTGTCCAATCTTTTTCATGCAAAATATCGGAATACACATATTTTCTCATTGTTGCACAAAAAAACAGGCCCGTTAAATCCAAAAATTTAACACGCCCGTTTTTCAAAGAGGGTAAATGTATTTTGTGAGGTCAATTGTAGTTTTGCCATTCTTCTTTTTTTTATACATAATTTTTATACATATTTTCTATATATGTATATGGGAGGGATATTCATGACCAATTATATCATTTTACATAACGGCACAGAGGAGCACTATTTTTTCAAACCCTATGAAGGGCTGTGTTTCCGGCAGAAAAAAAAGGTTGCCTGGCAGGAATACCAGGTTTTATACAGGGATTGCCTCGACCATTTCGGCGTATATATGGACGAGTCGGAAACCATCCACATCCTGTGCGCGAACACCGCCGGGGAGCTGGTGTACCTGCTGTACCGCGGCGAGGAATGGCATAAGTATGTCCTTGCAAAGCTGCCGGAGGGCTTAAAAACCGGCCGCATCAAGCTTTCCCCCGCAGGCGGGCGGCTGAACCTGTTGTATTCTGCCTCTTATAACAATGAGGAATTGCTGGTACATTGTATTTTGGGGAACAACGCCCAGCCCGCCACCATCGACAAGCTCTCAGGCGACGCGTTCTTCCTGTCCGGTGAACGCGTATATTACACCAATGGCGCGGGCGTGCTGGGATACCAGGACCTGTCCGACGGCAAACCGGAGCAGTTCCATGCGATATGCGAAGGCGCCGTGTCGCCTTACATCCTGCAAGCAGGGGAAATGCGGTTTATGACCTATAAAAAAGGCGACGCCATCTATTTCCAAAACGAGCCCGTTTATGAATACCGGTATGCGGAAGACCCCATTCTTGTCCTGAACGAAAACCGGCTGATGCTGTTGTGGAAGGATGGGGGGTTCATCCGTTACCTGACCAGCCTGAACTTCGGGAAAACCTGGAGCACGCCCATGCAGTTTGTAATCCCGGGAAATCCGCCGAATTATATTATGTGCAAAAAAACAATGCCATTTGCCATTATTACGGGAACCACTCCGCCTCAGAGCTGCACATTTTCGGCACCAATCATCTTTTCGCCCCGCAGCAGTACGCCGCGGCCGATAAGAAACCGCAGCAAAGCGCCCCGCCGGAAAACACAGAGCTTACAAAACTGAAAATTCTCCTGGATATGACACATAATGAAATTGAAACCGTCAAAAAAGAATTGTCTGCCTTAAAACAGGAGCTGCAATCCCTGGAAACACAAATCCCCCCGCAATCCTCCGAAGAATAAAAAAACGTTCCGAAAATTCGGAACGTTTTTTTTATTTTATTTAATTTCGTTCAGTTCAATGACCCCGGTTGTTTCAGGCGCATAGTGTTTCTCCATCACCAGCACCAACGCGCCCAGCGTATCCAGCGACGTCATCAGCGATACCGAGCATTCCGCCGCCGTCCTTCTGATTTTGAACCCGTCGCTCAATATGTCGTTGCCCTTTTTCGGGATATCGACAATCAAATCCACCATGCCGCTGCGGATCACATCCAGCACGTTCGGCACACCCTCGGATATCTTCTTCGACACCTGCACCTCAAACCCATGCTGCTCCAGATAGGCCGCTGTTCCGGCTGTCGCAATAAATTTGCAGCCCATGGCCGCCATCCGTTTTGCCAGTGGCAGGAAATTCTCCTTATCCAGGTCGCGTATGGTGGCAAGGACCGTGGAACCCGGCTTTGGAATCGCCGTCCCCGCACCGATAAAGCCTTTGTACATGGCCTCAGGGAAATCCCTGCCAACGCCGAGCACCTCCCCCGTCGACCGCATTTCAGGCCCTAAGCTGACCTCCACCTGAGGCAGTTTTTCCGTGGAGAACACCGGCACCTTGATGGCAACCGTATTGGTCTCCGGCGCAATGCCCGTCGCATAGCCCATATCCTTCAGCTTTTCGCCCAGCATGATGCGGGTCGCGATATCAATCACCGGCACATTCGTCACCTTGGTGATATACGGCACCGTCCGGCTGGACCGTGGGTTCACCTCAATGATATACAGCTCATTCTTAAATTCGATAAACTGAATGTTAATCATGCCAATCACATGCAGCTCCAGGGCAATCCGGTAGGTGACGTCCTTAATTTTCTCAATGATTTCCTGCGGCACATTCTGCGGCGGATAGATGGAAATGGAGTCCCCCGAATGGACGCCCGCGCGCTCCAAATGCTCCATTACGCCAGGGATCAGCACGTCCGTGCCGTCGCAGATGGCGTCGACCTCCAGCTCGCGCCCGCCCAGATAACGGTCGATCAAAACCGGGTTTTTCTTATCCTTGTGGAAGGCTTCCTGCAAATACCGCACCAATTCTTCTTCGTTGTGGGTAATTTCCATGCCCTGCCCGCCCAACACATAGGACGGACGCACCAGCAACGGGTATTCCAGCCTGTTTGCTTCCTCGATGCCTTCCTCCACACTCCATACCGCTTTGCCCTTCGGGCGCTTGATATCCAACTTTTCCAGCAGCTCGTCAAATTTTTCGCGGTCCTCTGCTTCATCAATGTACTGCGGCAGCGTCCCATAAATCGGCACATGCATACTGTCCAGGAAATTCGCCAGTTTGATTGCCGTCTGCCCACCGAATTGCAGGATTACACCGTCGGGCTGCTCCAATTCGATGATATTATAAACATCCTCCTCCGTCAGCGGCTCAAAATACAGCTTATCGGACGTGTCAAAGTCCGTACTGACGGTTTCCGGATTATTATTGATGATAATGGTTTCAATGCCCGCCTTTTTCAGTGCGTAGACGCTGTGCACGCTGCAATAGTCAAACTCGATCCCCTGCCCGATGCGGATTGGGCCGGAGCCGATGACAATAACCTTTTTATTTTTGCTGGGCTCCGCCTCCGTATCCTCATCGTAGGTGGAGTAATAGTACGGCGATACCGCCTCAAACTCGCCCGCGCAGGTATCCACCATCTTATAGGCCGGGATGATCCCCAGTTCCTTCCGGCGTTCATAAATATCCGTTACGCTGACGTCCATCAGCTGGGACATGCCGCGGTCGGAGAAGCCCATCTTTTTATAGTGCTTCATAACGTCGTAGGTCAAATCGTCTATAGACAGCTTTTTCAGCGCCTCCTCCGCATCGACGATATTTTTGATCTTTTGCAGGAAGAACGGATCCATCCCCGTAATTTCCGCAATTTTTTCCATGCGGTAGTTCCGCCGGATCAGTTCCGCCAAGTCGAAAAGCCGCTCATCATCCGGCACGACCACCCGTTCGCGCAGTTCCATAGTGGTGCGCTTTTTGGAGCTTTCCCGCTCCATGGTGTACTGTCCGATCTCCAAAGAGCGTATCCCCTTTAACAGCGCGGCCTCCAGACTGTTCCCAATGGACATGACCTCGCCGGTGGCCATCATTTTCGTGCCGAGGTTCCGCTTCGCGCCGAAGAACTTGTCAAACGGCCACTTCGGAATCTTTGCCACCACATAGTCAATGGCGGGCTCAAAGCACGCATAGGTTTTGCCCGTCACCGCGTTCAGAATTTCATCCAGGTTATAGCCCAGGGCAATTTTCGCCGCAATCCGCGCAATAGGGTATCCCGTCGCCTTGGAAGCCAGCGCCGAAGAACGGCTCACACGGGGATTGATCTCAATGACCGCGTATTCAAAGCTGTCCGTAGCCAAAGCAAACTGGACGTTGCACCCGCCCTTGATTTCAATGGAATTGATGATGTCCAGCGCAGCGGTGCGGAGCATCTGGTATTCCTTATCCGCCAGCGTCAGCGCCGGCGCCACAACGATGGAGTCCCCTGTATGCACGCCCACCGGGTCTACATTTTCCATGCTGCAGACGGTGATACAGTTGCCCGCGCCGTCGCGAATCACTTCAAATTCGATTTCCTTCCAGCCCTTGATGGATTTTTCCAAAAGCACCTGCCCAACACGGCTCAGATGCAGCCCTTGGGTACAGATTTCCCGCAGCTGCTCCGGGTTTTCGGCAATGCCGCCGCCGGTGCCGCCCAGCGTATAGGCCGGACGGACAATCACCGGATACCCGATTTTTTCCGCAAACATCATTGCTGAATCCACATCCGTGACAATTTCACTGGGTGCAATCGGCTGGTTGGTGCGTTCCATCAGCTTCTTGAAGCTGTCCCGGTCTTCGCCTTCCTTGACGGATTCCACAGAGGTCCCGATGACCTTGATGCCGTATTTTTCCAAGATACCCCGGTCGTACAATTCACAGGTCATATTCAGGCCGGTCTGGCCGCCCATCCCTGCGATGATGCTGTCCGGGCGCTCTTTTTCAATAATCTGTTCCAGGTATTCAATTGTAATCGGTTCGATATAGGTTCTGGTCGCCATGCCCCGGTCGGTCATAATGGTCGCCGGGTTGGAGTTCACCAGGATGACCTCAATGCCCTCCTCGCGGATCGCTTCGCAGGCCTGGGAACCGGAATAGTCAAATTCGGCGGCCTGCCCGATCACAATTGGGCCGGAACCGATGACAAGTACTTTTTTAATAGATCGATCTAATGGCATTTTACCGTACCCCCTTTAAAAATCTATCAAACAGGAACCCGGTTTCCTTCGGCCCGGGCGACGCTTCCGGATGGAACTGCACACTCTGGATGGGCAGCGTCTTATGGGCAATACCCTCGCAGGTGCCGTCATTGACGTTCACAAAGGTCTCTATAACATCCCCCGGCAAATCCGCCAGCGCATAATTATGGTTCTGGGAGGTGATATACACAGACCCCGTCTCCACATCCTTAACCGGCTGGTTTCCGCCGTGATGCCCGAATTTCAGCTTGACCGACTTGCACCCCAATGCGAGCCCGATGACCAGATGCCCCATGCAGATACCGCAAATGGGCAGCTTGCCAATCAGCGCCTTGACCGTATCGATCGTCCCGGGAACGTCCAGCGGGTCACCGGGTCCGTTGGAAATAAACACCATATCCGGATTGACAGCTAAAATCTCCTCTGCTTTTACCGTTGCCGGGAACACGGTAAGCTTACAGTTGCGCTCCTGCAAAGCACGCAGGATGCCCCGTTTCGTCCCCATATCGATAAACGCCACATGCTTGTCCCCCGTCGGGTTCAGCACATATTGTTCCTTTGCGGTCGTGCGCAGCACCACGTCAGAATTATCCAGACTGTCAAGCAGCGCCCGGACGTCCTCCTCCGCCGGCTCCCCCCGCATAATCACGCCGCGCATCACGCCGAAATTCCGCAGGATACGCGTCAGCGCGCGGGTATCAATCCCTTCGATCCCCACCACGCCCTGCTGTTTCAAAAAATCATCCAGATTCATTTCGTTTCTGAAATTGGACGGATAGTTGCATTTTTCACGAACCACCAGTGCGCTCAGATGCGCCCGGTCCGACTCCATATCCTCCAGGTTGATCCCGTAATTGCCCACCATGGGAAACGTCATCGTCACGAACTGCCCCGCGAAGGACGGGTCGGTGAGCTCCTCCTGATACCCGGTCATGCCGGTGGCAAACACGACCTCGCCGGCGACATCCTTCTCCGCCC
>DVND01000124.1 GCA_018714645.1 Candidatus Avimonoglobus intestinipullorum | reverse complement strand
TATGGCTTTGGTTTCACGGGCGCGGAACTGGGGATCCTGCTCGTGGGCATGGCGGTGGCATATATCGTTTCCGTCGTCGTTATTAAATTCTTGATGGGGTATATCCGCAGGCACGATTTCAAGGCTTTTGGATATTACCGGATTGTGCTCGGTATCGCGGTGCTGGCATACTTTTTAATCACCGGCGCGGCGGCGTAACCGGCGGTGAACGCTATAAAGGATAAAAAACAGCGCACAGGTTTTGTGCGCTGTTTTTTAGGTGCAAATGGAACAAAATAAAAAATTTCACAAAAGCTATGGAAATTTGCGCAGAGATGCGATATAATAGAACAATATAATATTAGGGAGACGTGCGTTCTTCTTTGGAGGGTTTGCATATGAACGATATTCTTGAAATACTGGAACAATCAGGTTCTAAGATCACATGTGCGCAGATCGCGCACATGCTGGGGAAAACGGAACAGGAGGTTTCAGACATTATAAAAGGCCTTGAAAAAGAGCACATTATTGTCGGCTATAAGACGATGATCAATTGGGAAAAAACCGATAGGGAGCTGGTCACGGCGTTGATCGAGCTGAAAATAACGCCCCAGCGCGGCGAGGGGTTCGATAAGGTTGCGGAGCGGATTTATAAATACCCGCAGGTAAAATCCCTGTATTTGATGTCGGGCGCGTATGATCTGGCTGTTACAATCGAGGGCAACAGCATGAAAGAGGTGGCGCTGTTCGTCGCCCAGAAGCTGGCCCCCATGGATGCGGTGCTGAGTACAGCCACCCATTTTGTATTGAAAAAATATAAGGACGATGGGCTGGAATTTTACAAGAACGAAAAAGATACAAGACAGGTGATCACGCTATGATAGATTATGAACAGATTTTAAATAAACGGGTGCGGGAAATCCCGCCGTCCGGGATCCGGAAATTTTTTGACATTGCGGCGACCATGGAGGATGCGATTTCGCTGGGCGTCGGGGAGCCCGATTTTGCGACGCCGTGGACCATCCGCGAAGCGGGGATTTATTCCCTGGAGCAGGGGAAGACCTTTTATACGGCAAATTCCGGCCTTGCGGAGCTGCGGCAGGAAATCTGCAATTATACGGAACGTAAATACGGCGTTTCCTATAATTACCAGGACGAGGTGCTGGTGACCGTCGGCGGCAGCGAGGCCATCGACCTGATGATCCGTTGTATCATTGGAACGGGCGACGAGGTGTTGATCCCGGAGCCGAGCTTTGTCTGCTATAAGCCTTGTACAAGCCTTGTGGGCGGGGTGCCGGTGCCGGTGGAGACGAAAGAGGAAAACCAATTCCGCCTGCTGCCGGAGCAAATCCGTGAAAAAATAACAGACAGGACCAAGCTTTTGATTCTGCCGTATCCCAATAATCCCACCGGGGGCGTCATGAAACGGGCGGATTTGGAAGCCATTGCGGACGTTTTGCGGGGGACGGACATCATGGTGCTTTCGGATGAAATTTATGGAGAGCTGCGGTATGACGAGGAAGGGCATACGCCGTTTTCTGCGATTGAAGGCATGCGGGAGCGGACGGTGGTGGTCAACGGCTTTTCCAAGGCATTTGCAATGACGGGCTGGCGGCTGGGATATGCGCTGGGCCCTGCGCCGCTGATTAAGGAAATGCGCAAGGTGCACCAGTATGCGATTATGTCCGCGCCGACCACCAGCCAGTTTGCGGCGATTGAGGCGCTGAAAAACTGCGATAAAGAGGTTGAAGAGATGGTGCGGGAGTACAACCACCGCCGCAGGTTTATCGTGGATGGGTTCCGGGAAATGGGGCTGTCGTGCTTTGAACCGCTGGGCGCGTTTTATGTGTTTCCCTGTATTAAATCCACCGGGATGGCCAGCGAGGAATTTTGTGAACGGCTGCTGGAGGAGGAAAAGGTTGCGGTGGTGCCCGGCACGGCTTTTGGGGCGTGCGGTGAGGGCTTTATCCGCTGTTCTTACGCGTATTCCATTGAAGACATTGAAACCGCGCTGAAGCGCATTGCACGGTTTGTGAAGAAGCATAACAATTGAGAGTGAAGTGTGGGAGGAATTGTAAAATGGCTACAAAATACATATTTGTGACCGGCGGGGTCGTATCCGGTTTGGGGAAGGGCATCACGGCCGCATCGCTGGGCAGGCTTTTGAAGGCGCGGGGATTCAGTGTTACCATGCAGAAGTTTGACCCATATATCAATATGGACCCGGGGACGATGAGCCCGTATCAGCACGGCGAGGTGTTTGTCACAGACGACGGCGCTGAAACCGATTTGGATTTGGGACACTATGAACGGTTCATCGACGAAAACCTGAGCATTAATTCCAACGTGACCACCGGGAAAATTTACTGGACGGTCATCACAAAGGAGCGCCGCGGGGACTACGACGGCAAAACCGTGCAGGTAATCCCGCATATCACCAATGAAATCAAGGCCCGGGTGTACCGCGTGGCGAAGGAGCAGCAGACGGATATCGTCATCACTGAGATCGGCGGGACGGTGGGGGACATTGAGAGCACGCCTTATCTGGAGGCAATCCGCCAGGTGTCCACCGAGGTGGGCAAGGAAAACTGCATGTATATCCATTTGACGCTGGTGCCCTGCATCACCACCTCCGGGGAGCAGAAATCCAAACCGACGCAGCACAGTGTCAAGGAACTGCTGAGCCTGGGTATCCAGCCGGACATCATCGTCTGCCGGACGGAAAAACCGCTGGAGCCGGGTCTGGCGGCGAAAATCGGCCTGTTCTGCAATATTTCGGAGGAATGCGTCATTCCGAACCTGGATTTGGAAACGCTGTATGAAGTGCCGCTGGCATTGGAACATGAAGGTCTGGCGAAAATGGTCTGCAAGCGCCTGAACCTGGAGGATCGCACGCCAAACCTGGCGGACTGGGAAAAGATGGTGGCCGTTGTAAAAGACCTGATGGCCGGCGAAAAGGACGCTGTCACCATTTCCCTTGTGGGCAAATATGTCTCGCTGCACGACGCGTACATCAGCATTGTGGAAGCGCTGAAGCATGGCGGGATTGCAAACTATACCAATGTGAACATCAACTGGGTGGATTCGGAAAAGGTGAATGCAAAGACGGTTGAGAAGCTGCTGAAGGGCTCCGACGGGATCCTGGTCCCGGGCGGCTTTGGGGACCGGGGCATCGAAGGGAAAATCTGTGCGGCGGAATATGCGCGCAAGCACGATATCCCCTATTTCGGCATTTGTCTGGGGATGCAGATTGCGGTGATTGAATTTGCCCGCAACGTGATGGGCCTGAAGAATGCGAACAGCTCGGAAATTGAACCGAACACCACCTATCCCGTCATCGACCTGATGCCGGAGCAGCAGGATGTGGAGAATTTGGGCGGCACCATGCGCCTGGGGCTCTATCCCTGTAAGCTGGCGGAGGGGACGCTGGCAAAGCAGATTTATAACAGTGATTTGATTTATGAGCGCCACCGCCACCGCTATGAATTCAACAATGAATTCCGAAAAGCGGCGTGTGACAAAGGGCTGGTAATCGGCGGGCAGTCGCCGGACGACCGGTTGGTGGAAATGGTGGAGCTTCCCGCCAACAGATGGCATCTGGGCGTGCAGTTCCATCCGGAATTTAAATCCAGGCCGAACCGCCCGCATCCGCTGTTTGCATCCTTTATCAAGGCGGCGCTGGAGCGGAAAAAGAATAATTGACATAAAACGGCATGTTTACACATGCCGTTT
>DVND01000123.1 GCA_018714645.1 Candidatus Avimonoglobus intestinipullorum | reverse complement strand
AAACATTCGGCGTCCCGGCGTACAAATTCTTGCAGACGGATGAGGATTAAAGTAATGGCATTTTGTCGTTATTTTTTATTGCTTTTCTTTTCTTGAGGTGGTATAATTTATATTGTAAATAGTGTATTATTAACTAAAAGTTGGTAATGGTAGTATAGCGGGTGGTGAATATTACATGCTGAATGATAAAGAATATGAAGGGCGTGTTTTAGACATTGGCCTTAAAATTGGATACTACCGAAGAAAAACGACAATGACACAACAGCAATTGGCAGAAGAAGTTGGTGTGTCAAAAACGTTTATATCGGAACTGGAAGCGCCCAACATCGTGTGTTGTCCATCCATAAAGCTATTGATAAAGCTTGAAAAGGCGCTGGGTGTCCCGGCGTACAAATTCTTACAGACGGACGAGGATTAAAGTAACGGCTGCCGGCCGTTACTTTTTTATTGCTTTTCTTTACCTATGGTGGTATAATTTATGATATGTGAAAAAGAGACAGGAAGGGTTGATCGGGATGGAATTTGTGGAAAAGGAATTTATTCCGGTATTGTTTGGGAACGATATCAATGTGTACAGTATGGCGCGGGCGTTTTATGAGGAATATAAGGTAAAGTCGGTGGTGTTCGGGAAGGCGACGCTGGGGCCGTGTTATAAGAGCAAGATGATCGATTTTACGGAGGTGGCGGAGCTGGACGCCCCGGGGGTGTTTGAGCGGACGCTCAACGGCTATGCAGAGCGGCACCGGGAGAAAAAAATCATTGCCATCGGCTGCGGGGACAGCTATGTGAAATGCCTGGCGCTGAATAAGGAGGCGTTCCGTAAAAACATCATCCTGCCCTATGCGGACTATCCGTTTTTGGAGGCGCTGATGGACAAGCAGCGGTTTTACGCGCTGTGCGATAAGACCGGGATCGACTTCCCCCGTACCTATATCTGTACGCCGCGGGATGTGGGGAATTTGAAAATCCCGTTTGAGGGGCCGTATATATTAAAGCCCGCCAACCAGGTGGAATATTATAAGCATAAGTTTATCGGGCAGAAGAAGGTGTTCAAGCTGGACACGCTGGACGCGCTGGAAATGGCGGTGCGCAAGACGTATGCGGCGGGATATGCGGACAATATGATTGTGCAGGAGTTCATCCCCGGCGACGACACCTATATGCGGGTGATGACCTGCTATTCGGACAGGCGGCAGAGGGTGAAGATGATGTGTCTGGGGCATGTGCTCTTAGAGGAGCATACGCCGTACGGAATCGGGAACCACGCGGTGATCATCACGGAATATGAAGAGGAACTGATGGCGAAGTTCAAGCACCTTTTGGAGGAGATCGGTTACGTGGGCTTTTCCAATTTCGATATCAAGTACGACGTGCGGGACAATAAATATAAGGCGTTTGAAATCAACACGCGCCAGGGCCGGAGCAACTTCTATGTGACCGGTTCCGGGCACAATATCGCAAAATTGATTGTGGACGATTATCTGTATAATAAGCAGATCGAAGAGGATTTTGCAAGGAACGAATATTTGTGGATGGTGGTGCCGAAGCGGGTGGCGTTCAAATATGCGCCGGAATATAAGGTGCGCATGAAGCGGCTCATCAAGGCGGGCAAATTCGTTAACCCGTTGTATTTCAAGCCGGACGACGACCCGGAGCGGCGGCTGCGGCTGGCGAAATCCCAGTTGGGGCACGATCTGAAATTCAGAAAATATTTAGGGAAACAATAAAGAGGGAAGCTTATGAGAAAGACCTTAGGAATCATCGGCGGCATGGGCCCGCTGGCGACGCAGGTGCTCTACAAGCGGATTATCGACCGCACGGAGGCGTCCTGCGACCAGGAGCATCTGGATATGATCATCCTGAGCCATGCCAGCATCCCCGACCGCACCGCGGCGATCCGCGCAGGCAAGACGGAGGAGCTGTTTGCGATGCTTTTAAAGGATGCCAAAATGCTGGAGGAAAACGGCGCGGGCGTGATTGCGGTCCCCTGCAATACGTCCCACTATTTCTGGCAGCCGCTGCAGGAGCAGATGGGCGTTCCCATCATCCATATGGTGCGCCGGACGGTGGAGACCATCCGGGAGAAAAAACCGGATATCCAAAAAATCGGCGTGCTTGCCACGGATGGGACGGTGTTTACGGGGATCTACCATCAGGAGTGTGCCCGGCTGGGCATTGAATGCGTCACGCCGGGGGCGCGGGAACAGCAATTGGTGATGGACATCATCTATAAGCAGGTGAAAAAGGGCTTGGACGGCAGTATCGAGGACTTTTCGGCGGTGGACGCGTATTTGAAGGGGCAGGGCTGCCAGGCGGCGGTTTTGGCGTGCACGGAGCTGTCCTGCTTTAATGAAACCCACCGCCTGAGCGATTTTTACGTGGATGCGCTGGACGTATTATGTGATGAAGCGATCACGCTTTGCGGCGGGACGCTGAGGAGGGCCTATGTATTATAAACTGAAAGACTATGCGGCGCTTTTGGAGCAGCACGGCCTTGTAACGGAAATGAACATGGATGGCAGCCGGGAAATCCGGCATTTATCGTACAATTCAAAGGATATCAAGGCGGGGACGCTGTTCCTCTGCAAAGGCGCGCATTTTAAGGAGCAATATCTGAAAAACGCAGTGGACGCGGGGGCGGTGTGCTATATCAGCGAGAAAAAATACGCTGTGGACTGCGAGTATATCCTCGTCAGCGATATCCGCAGGGCGATGGGGTATCTGGTAAACCTGTTTTTTGAGAATGTGTGGGAAAAGCTGCACCTGATCGGCATCACCGGCACGAAGGGTAAATCCACCACCACGTATTTCGTCCGTTATATCCTGGACGAATACCTGCGGGACCAAAAGAGGCCCCAGAGCGCGGTGATTTCCTCCATCGATACCTATGACGGCGTGGTCAACATGGAATCCCACCTGACTACGCCGGAGCCGATCGAGCTGCACACCCACTTTCAAAATGCGGTGGACAGCGGCATCGGGTACCTGACTATGGAGGTGTCCAGCCAGGCGCTGAAATACGGGCGCGTGGCAGGCGTGACGTTTGAGGTGGGCTGCTATCTGAACATCGGCGACGACCACATCAGCGATGTGGAGCATCCGGATTTTGAGGACTATTTCCAATCCAAGCTGAAGCTGTTCGCCCAGTCGAAAACGGCCTGTGTCAGCCTGGATAC
This sequence comes from Candidatus Avimonoglobus intestinipullorum, assembly GCA_018714645.1. Lineage (GTDB taxonomy): Bacteria > Bacillota > Clostridia > UBA1381 > UBA1381 > Avimonoglobus > Avimonoglobus intestinipullorum. Next base: position 1,967 of record DVND01000123.1, on the reverse strand, counting down.
GCTGCGGGTGGAGGATGTGCTGGCGGCGGCGGAGCAGGCGGAGCGGAAAATCACCTTTTCCACCTCTGACACCACGGCGGATATCTACGCCTATGATATCAGAAAAGTGGGCAACGATACCGCCTTCCGAGTGCATGCGCCTACATTTGACGAAGAATTCATGCTGACGATTCCGGGGCTGTTCAACGTGCAAAACGCAGTGGCGGCAATTTCCATCTGCTATGCGCTGGGCATCCCGCAGCACTATATGTATGTGGGCCTGATGAAGGCCCGTTCCTCGGGGCGCATGGAAATCTATTCCAACGCGGATAACCGTGTGGTGGTGCTTGTGGACTACGCCCACAATAAAATGAGCTTTGAAACCCTGTACCAGTCAGTGCAAAAGGAATTTCCCAACCGCAGGATTTACACGGTGTTCGGCTGCCCGGGGCGCAAGGCGTTCCAGCGGCGGCACGATTTAGGCGCACTGTCCGGCAAATATTCGGACAAGGTGTTCATCACCGAGGAGGACCCGGGCGAGGAGCCGCTGCGCAACATCTGCGAGGAAATCTCTATCCATGTCCGGGCGCAGGGCTGCCCCTATGAGATCGTGGAGGACCGCGGCGAAGCCATCAAAAAGGCCATCAATGCCGCCGGCGGGGAAAACAGCATCGTGCTGGTCACCGGCAAGGGCAACGAGACGCGCCAGAAGCGCGGCACGGAGTACGTCCCCTGCCCGTCGGACGTGGAGTACACCAAGCGGTTTTTAAAGGAATTTGACATCAAAAATAATATGGACGCGGCGGAAAAAATCAAGAGCTTTCAGGATATCCTGCCTGCGTTCCGCAAGCTGTATAATAAGACCATCCTCATCAAGCTGGGCGGCAGCGTGCTGGAGGACAATGCGCTGATCCAGAATATTTTTGAGGACATTTCGGTGCTGAAAATGGTGGGGGCGCGGGTGGCAGTCGTCCACGGCGGCGGGAAAAAGATTTCAAAAGCCTTGGAGGCGCACGGCGTTGAGACAAAATTTGTCAGCGGCTACCGCGTGACGGATAAAACAAGCATCGAAATCGTGGAGATGGTGCTGAGCGGGCAGGTGAACAAGGCGATTGTGCAGGGGCTGAAAAACAGCAATATCAACGCCTGCGGCCTGTCCGGCAAGGACGCCAACATCATCACAGCGGCGAAAAAAACGCTCCCGGAGGGCGATATCGGCTATGTGGGCGAAGTACAAGCTGTGGATGATACCGTTTTAAAGCTGCTGCTGGATGCGGACATCGTGCCGGTGCTGTCGCCGGTGTCCTCGGACGCCCAGGGCAACACCTTAAATGTCAACGCGGACGACGCCGCGCTGGCGGTGGCGGAGCGCCTGGGGGTGGACACGCTGGTGTTCATCACGGACGTGGATGGGATTTTGCTGGATGTGGAAAACGATAAGACCCTGGTCAATTATTTGGATGTGGCGAAAGCGGAATCGCTTCTGGAGAACGGGTTTATCGGTGGCGGGATGCTGCCGAAATTGAAAAACTGTGTGAAATCCATCCAAAATGGGGTGCGGGAGGTCGTAATCCTCAACGGGACTGTAAAGTATAACCTGGTGTCCAATTTCGTCACACCGCGAAAAATCGGCACGACAATAGGGATGTAAAAAAGAAGGGCAAATGCCCTTCTTTTTTATTCTTCTAAACAATACTCAATCATACTGATAACAACATTATTAAAACTGGTATTATAGTCTGACGCAAGTTTATTTAGTTTTTCAACCAGATCCTTTTTAATGTATAAAGACTTATTAACGCTTTGTACCTTTTCTTTTGTCTTTTTAATTTTAAATTGTTTCATTTTTAACACATCCTCTACTTATACATTTTAATATAATGCATGAGAAGAATAAATATTCAAAATTTCTAATATGAATTATATTAGAAAAATATATTGAAAAATAAGAAAATATATGCTATAGTATGTTTGAGGTGAAAAACATG
>DVND01000122.1 GCA_018714645.1 Candidatus Avimonoglobus intestinipullorum | reverse complement strand
GACAATTAGATGAAAAGGTAGTATGATTTGGTTGTAGGAACCGGCCATACTGCCTTTTTGTTGTAATAGAATAAAGGAGGGATACCATGAAAAAAATAGGAATTGTTTTGGTTTTAGCAATCGGTTGTTCTTTATGTTCCACAGTTTATGCGGAAGAGGAAGATTTTTCCATAGTCGGCCTATGATGAGCTGCTTGTCACAAAGCCGGTTTATGAAGCGGAGATCAACGCATTGATGGAGGACGGCTTGATTGCGGGGACGGACGAAGGAGCGGAGCCGCTAAAGCCGCTGAGCCGGATTGAAGCAACGGCAATGTTGGTGCGGATATTGGGATTGGAGGATGCACAGACATCTGAAGTCTCATACTTTGCGGATATCGCAAGCGATAACTGGGGAGCAAAGTATGCCAATATTGCATATGACAACGGCATTGCGGCGGGAGTTGGAGACAACCAATTCGCCCCGAATGAAATAATCACGTCGAGCCAGTTTGCATCGCTGCTGCTGCGGAGCCAAAACCAGCCGAATGATTGGCAGACGGCAATCAACACCCTTGTGGAACGGGGGATACTGACGCAGGAAGAAGCGGATAAAATGGATTTATTCACCCGGGGAGACATGGCGAAAATCATCTATGAAGCGCGGGAACAGGGGCTGCTGCTTCAGGACGGCAATTAAAAAACGGAACTTATGGTTCCGTTTTTTTTATAGAAAACATATCCGGCAGAGTTGACGCAAGGCGGTTTTTATTTTATAATGGAAACTGAAAATTGGAAAATGAGAGGGTATCATACTTTATGAAAACAAAAATTTGTGCTTTTTTGGCTGTTATAATGGTGTTTTATGGGACATGCGGCGTTTTTGCATCCGATAATGCCGCGCTGGACAGTGTGGCGGAAGGTTTGGCCGCATACATATGTGACGCCGTCCCAAATCCAACCATAGGGGATACCGGCGGAGACTGGGCGGTGATCGGCCTCGCCCGCAGCGGATATGCCGTGCCGGAGGGGTATTTTCAAAAGTACTCTCAAAATGTGGAGGCACAGCTGGAGGAAACCGGCGGTATTCTGGATGATAAAAAATACACGGAGTATTCCAGATTGATCCTTGCGTTGACCGCAATCGGGAAAAATCCGGCAGACGTTGCCGGATACAACTTGCTGCTGCCGCTGGGTGATTATGACCAGGTGGTTTGGCAGGGGATAAATGGCCCGGTGTGGGCATTGATTGCACTGGACAGCGGGAATTATGAAATCCCGCAGAATGCCGCGGCAGCCACCCAGGCTACCCGGGAGCTGTATATTGCAAAAATTTTAGAAAGCCAGCATGCGGATGGAGGCTGGGCGCTGGCCGACGGGGCGGCGTCCGATCCGGACGTCACAGCAATGGCGCTGCAGGCGCTGGCAAATTATCAGGGCCGCGCGGATGTGCAAAAGGCAATAGACGCCGCATTGGATTACCTTTCAGGGCAGCAAAATGAAAACGGCGGATTTTCCAGCTGGGGGGCGGAAAACTCTGAGAGTAGCGCGCAGGTGTTGATTGCCTTGTGTGCACTGGGAATCCCGACGGAGGATGCACGGTTTGTAAAAAACGGAAATACCGTGTTGGATCATTTGATGGGCTGTTATGAGACAGGCAGCGGAATGAAACGGACGCCGGCGGGTGATGTGAACCAGATGACAACGGAGCAGGGCTTTTTGGCGGTGGTTGCCGCCCAGAGGATGCTGGAAGGGAAACCGGGCCTGTACTGCATGGATGATACCGCTGCGATTGTGCCGGACGGGGATGCGCCGGCGGCCGGCCTTCCCGGGAAACATACAGATGTACATGCAGCAGAGGTGCGGGAACCGGGCAAAACCTTTGCGGATATCAGTGCACACCCCAACAAAGCCGCCATTGAAGCGCTGGCAGAGCGGGGCATTATAAACGGGATGGATGCGGATACGTTCGCGCCGGATATGACCATGACCCGGGCGGAATTTGCCGCGATTGCCGTAAACGCGCTGGGCTTGCCTATTGTGGATACCGGTGTCTTTTCCGATGTGCCGGCGGAAGTCTGGTTTGCCCCTTATGTGAACACGGCCTATGCCTATGGGATTGTCAGCGGCGTTTCCGATACGGCGTTCAATCCGGATGGGACGATTACCCGCCAGGAGGCGGCAGCCATGGTGGCGCGGGGCGCGGGGCTTTGCGGAATGGATCCGCAGATGGATGCATTTTCGGCCCGGGACGTTTTGGCGGGATTCATCGATTATGTGGAAGCGGCGGACTGGGCATACAGCGCACTGGCATTTTGCTATCAGGAAGGAATCCTGCCGGACGATGCCATTGAAATCCTGCCGCAGCAGCCGGTTACACGGGCGGAAATCGCCCAGATGCTGTATAACTTGCTGAACCGCGCGGATTTATTGTAGTTGAAACACTGCGCGGGAAGAACGATGTTATAAGAGGGGATGCATTATGAAAAAATACCGCATTCAAATCATTGTGGGCGCTGTGATTTTTGCAGTGCTGGCAGCGGCGTTTTGGTGGGGCGGAAGCGCCCCCGGGCCGCAGGGGCAGGGCCAGACTGTCACTGCGGGCGGGACCGTTTCTCCCAGCCCTTCTGCAATGCCCGCGGAAGCGGCTGTTTCTCCCACGCCGGCGGGCGCAGGTGAAGATTCCACTGCGCCGACAGACGCGCCGCCTGCAACACCGACGGCTGCGCCGGCGGCATCAAAGGCGCCGGTAGTGCCGGAGATGCGGGAAAAGGACGAACCTGCTACGGTGGAAAACAAGCCCGTTAAAGAGAATAACCAGCCGATGACGGCGGAAGAAAAGGTGGAATTGGCGGCGCAGATGGCGGGGGAGGCGCCTGCTGAACCGGAAAACGGGGAAGGCACAGCTTTGCAGCAGATGCAGCTGAACGGGGAAGCTGCGCCGGCAGGGATGCCTGCGCCGATAGACCCTCAGGATGCGGAGATATCAGATAAAAAATTGACTTGCACGCTGTCGGTGCGGTGCGATACGATTTTAGCGAACATGGCGTGGCTCGATCCCGAAAAGGTGGAGCTTGTGCCGGGGGACGGTGTGATCCTGGCGGAGCAGACGGTGACGTTTTACGAGGGCGAGAGCGTGTTCAATTTGTTGCTGCGTGAAATGAAGCGCAATAAAATCCATTTTGAATATCAGAATACCCCCATTTACAAGAGCGCGTATATTGAAGGGATTGGGAACCTTTATGAAATGGACTGCGGCGAGCTTTCCGGCTGGCTTTATAAGGTGAACGGCTGGTTTCCAAGTTATGGATGTTCCCGGTATCAGCTGCGGGAGGGCGACCGGGTGGAATGGGTGTATACCTGTGATTTGGGGACGGATGTTGGCAGAGATGTCAGCGCATTGGGAGGTTCATAAATGACGGTTATAAAAAAACAGCAGGGTATTCCCGCTGTTTTTTTATAAAACTGTTGACAAACGTATGTTCGGGTGATACAATAAGGGAAAGGAGGGGTCGGAATGGAGCTTTTGGAAAAACTGAAAATCCTTGCGGACAGTGCCAAGTATGACGCGTCCTGTTCCTCCAGCGGGTCAGAGCGGAAGAATATGCCGGGAGGGATCGGGAATGCCGCCAGGATGGGGATTTGCCATACGTTTTCGGGCGATGGGCGGTGCGTGTCCCTGCTGAAAGTATTGCTCACGAATTTCTGTATGTATGACTGTCAGTATTGCGTCAACCGCACTTCCAACGACGTTCCCCGCGCCGCGTTTACGCCGCGGGAACTCGCCGATCTGACAATTCAGTTCTATAAGCGTAATTATATAGAAGGGCTGTTTTTAAGCTCTGCCGTTGTGCGTTCCCCGGACCACACCATGGAGCTGTTGATCGAGTGCCTGACGATTCTGCGCAGAGCGTACCGTTTTAACGGGTATATCCACGCGAAAACCATTCCGGGGGCTTCTCAGGAGCTCATCAACCGGATTGGGCTGCTGGCGGACCGCGTCAGCGTGAATATTGAATTGCCCAGCAACGCTTCTTTAAAGGCTTTCGCGCCGCAAAAATCCAAAGAGGCGATCCTGTGTCCCATGGGCCAGATCACAGGCGCAATTACCCAATCCAAACAGGAGCTGGCGCTGTACCGGCATGCGCCGTCCTTTGCGCCGGCGGGGCAGAGCACCCAGATGATTATCGGCGCGACGCCGGAAACGGATTACAGCATCCTGACGCTTTCGGAGCAGCTGTATAAACGGTATGCGCTCAAGCGCGTGTATTATTCGGCGTACATCCCGGTGGGGACAAACCCGCTGCTGCCTGTGACCGCGCCGCCGCTGCTGCGCGAGCACCGGATTTACCAGGCGGACTGGCTCCTGCGGTATTATGGCTTCACGGCAGAGGAGCTTTTGAGCGCGGAGCATCCGAATTTCAACAATTTCATCGACCCGAAATGCGATTGGGCGCTGCGGCATTGGGAATTGTTCCCGGTGGAAATCAACCGTGCGCCGTATCAAATGCTGCTGCGCGTCCCGGGGCTGGGGGTGCGCAGTGCGCAGAAAATAGTGCGCGCGCGGCGGGTGGCGGCGCTGCGTTTTGAGGATTTGAAAAAAATGCGGATTTCCATGAAGCGGGCCAAATATTTTGTCACCTGCGGCGGAAAGACGTATCAAAATATCTGGATCCGGGAGGAGCTGGTTACGCCGATGCTCCTTTCCGACAGTAAAACGTGCTATGGGCAGGAAAGCCTGCTGCCCACAAAGGAGGATCATGTAAAATGCCTGACGGGAGAGATATAGTGTATTTGTATGACGGCAGCTTTGACGGGCTTTTGACAGCCATTTTTGAAAGCTATTACCGGCGCGAGACGCCGCTGGAAATCGCGGAAGCGGGACAAATGGCGCAGCAGGCGCTGCTTTGGGAGGATACGGCAATCCAAACCGATTTGGAAAAGGCGGAACGCGTTGCCGCGGGCGTCAGGAAAAAAATAGGCGGGGAAGCGCTGGAGAACCTCTATTATGCATACTTATCCGATGAACCCGGACGGGGGCGGCTGTGCCTGGACTATGTGCGCACAGGGTTCCGGCTCGGGGCAAAGATGGATGCGTATTTGATGTTGGACTGTGTCGCCCGGGTGCTGGACGCGGGGCGCCGTGTCCGCGGGGAGGCCCATCAGTATATGGGGTTTGTACGGTTTGCGGAGCTGGAGGGCGGTATTTACTACAGCGAAATCGAGCCGAAATGCCAGGTGCTGCCGCTGCTCGCCCCGCATTTTCAGGCGCGCCTGCCGCAGATGCCCTGGATGATCCACGACGTGGGGCGGAGGCAGTGCATGGTATATAACGGGCGGGAACTTTACCTGACGTCCACGGACGGCGTCCCGGCGGTGCGGTATACGGCGGAGGAACGGCAGTACCGGAAGCTGTGGCGGGAGTTTTACCGGACGGTGGAAATCAGGCAGCGGCACAATGAACGGTGCCGCATGAACCATATGCCGAAACGGTTCTGGAGGTTCCTGCCCGAGATGGAGGCATAAAAAAATACCGGAGTGCTCCGGTATTTTTATTGCTTGTCAAAAACGTGGTATTCCTTTGCCAGGCTGATATAGCGGTTGTCAGCGACAATCAGATGGTCAATCAGGCGCACCTTGATATAGCTGAGCGCATCTTCAATCATTTTCGTGATCTTGATATCGCTGTCCGAAGGGAACAATGCCCCGTTGGGATGGTTATGGGCCAGGATGGCGAATGCGGCGCCGGTATCCAGCGCTTTTTTGACTACCTCCCTGGAGTAGACGGGCGCGCTGTTTACCGTCCCTTTTGAAATGATATCTGCGCTGATCAATCTGCATTCCACATCCAGGGACAGCAGGTAAAAGACTTCCGTGGTATAGCCGTAAAATAAGGTTTTGACATAATCGCCGGCGTTGGCCGGGGTCAGTTGTTCATTTTTGACCTCCTTAAATTTGTCCTCCATGTAAATCCTGCACATGGCGCTTTGGAGTTTTAACAGCGTCGCCGTATTTTCGCCCACGTCCTCCACCTCGGTCAGGCTTTTATAGTCTGCATCGAAAACACCTGATAAGGAACCAAATTTTTTTAAAAGGTTATGCGCGATGATATTCGTGTTCCGTTGGGGATAGGAATAGAACAGCAGCAGCTCCAGAATTTCATGCTGTTCAAAGGAGTCAATGCCGTGTTCCAGAAATTTCCTGCGCATCCGTTCCCGATGCCCTTTGTGCGGGTTTTCATTTTTCATTGGTATCCGTCCTTATGTATTGTTTGCTATCATTTTATCCGATTGTGCGAATCTTGTCAATATTTATTCCAATTCGTCGAGGCTTCTGAATTCATATCCGTTTTCATGGGCATACTGTATAATACGTTCCAATGCGTCGGCATTGTCTTTGGATACCGCGTGCAGCAGTAAAATTGCGCCGTCGTGGAAATAGGGCGTAACCTGCTGGAACGCGTAATCCGCGCCGCTTTGATGCGTTGCATCCCAGTCCTTGTAGGCGAAGCTCCAAAAAATGGTCTTGTAGCCCAAATCGTTGGCGACTGCCAGCATCCGTTCGCTGAATTCCCCCTCCGGCGGGCGCATATATCGCATTTGGATCCCATATTCGGCCTGAAAGGCGTTATTCAGCTCTGTCAGTTCCGCCGCCATCTGCGCGGCGTCATCCAGTTTTGGCAGGTTGGGATGGTGCACGGTGTGGTTGCCTACAATATGGCCCTCGTTTACCATGCGGGTAATCAATTCCGTTTCGGTTTTCAAATATGGGCCGGTTACGAAAAATGCCGCCGGTACATTACATTTTTTCAGCGTGTCGAGGATTTGGGCGGTATAACCGTTTTCATAGCCTTCATCAAAGGTGAGATACAGCGCTTTCGGTTTCGTTTGATCCATATAATAGCCATTGTATTTTGCGAGAAGTGCTTTTGCAGAATCAGGGATGTCCGGTTCGGCGCCCTTGTTCTTTTTAAGGCCCCAGCCGCTGCCCTTATTATCGAGCGCGGCGTATTCCGCAGCGGTTTTTAGCTGCGGCGGGGAGGGTTCGGGCGCGGACGATTCCACCGGTGTGGGGGAAGGGTGCGGCGCCGGCTCTGCTGTGGGACAGCCGGGGGAATTGCCGCAGCCGGAAAGGCAAAAAATGAGAACGGTTAAAAGAATTAATTTTTGCATGAGAACCTCCATAATATTTATAATAATTTAATACAATTTATGTTGAATTTTGGGCAATCATGTAGTATACTATAGGAAATGGGATTTTTGTAAGTGGGGTGAGCGTATGCAGTATGAAGAATTTGAGCGGCGCCGGAAAATGAGGAGGAGACGGCGGCAGCAGATGATGCGCAGAAGGTGTATTTTTTTTACGGTGCTCCTTCTGATTGTTGCGGCGGCTGCCGGTGCGATTTACGCAAATATAAAAGCCAAACCGAAGCCTGATGAAAATTTACCGGTATCCGCTCCTGTTGATGCTGCAGACCCGTCCGCATCCCCGGATGCTTCCGGCGAGCCGGCGGCAGATGAAACGCTGGCGCTGTACCCGCCTGCTCCTGAAAAGCCGGCTGACATCCTGAAAGCGGTGAAAGCCGTTGACGACGGCGTAAAAGTCGCATATCTGACCTTTGACGATGGTCCGACCACTTCTGTGACGCCGAAAATTCTGGATACACTCCGCCGTTATAACGTCAAAGCCACTTTTTTTGAAGTGGGGTCTTTGATTGAACAAAACCCGGATATGTCCAGACGTGTTTATGATGAAGGGCATTTGCTGGCGAACCACTCTTATGCGCATAATTACAGTAAACTATATGCATCTGAGGAGGCGTTTATAACCGAAGTGCAAAAAACGCACGAATTGATCCAGGGTATTACCAATGACCCGGATTATCCGAAGGTGTTCCGGTTCCCCGGCGGCGGGTATGATGCCGGTTCTTATGGGAAAAAGAAACAGGAGTATAAAAAGACGCTGGAGCAGAATGGGTTCCGCTACTGTGACTGGAACGCGTTAAACGGCGATGCGGAAGGCGGGTCGCCATCTGCCTCCCAGTTGGTGGAGCGCGTGAAATCGACTGCAAAGCGCGACCACATCGTCGTCCTGATGCATGACGCCGCCGCAAAGAAAACAACCGCGGAGGCGCTGCCGCAAATCATTGAGTACCTCATCAGCCAGGGATATACGTTTAAAACGCTGGATCAGGCATAATACAATGTTCTAAAAGCGTAGATGTAAGACACGAACGGGTGTTTTACATTTGCGCTTTTTTATACGATTAAGAGGGCAATTGATCTGGCGTTGTTTTTTTAGGGAAGCACCTCGGAAGCCGCGCAGTAAACAGCTTATCAGCACGACGGCCGCGCGGGTTTTTGACAAATCAAAAAAAATTTTATTTTTATGCAACCTTTCCGGGGGTTCAAGCGTCTTGTAAGTAAAAGGTAAAATAAACGGACGACATTAAAAAAGGAGGATGAACAATGAAAACAAAGAAAAAACAATCCCTAAGGACCCCTGTGAAACACATCAAATGGGCATTGCTGCTGGTATTTGCACTGACGTGCAATTTGCTTCCGACAGGGGAATTCTCTATTTTTTCTCCGTATAACACTGTTCTAGCCGAAGGACAGCCCGGAGCAACGTATACGCCGGAGTACGTATTGGATGAATTGTTCCCTGGGTTACCTCCTTATTCCACGGAATATGCGGCGAGCTATGACGAGTTAACGGCGGAACAAAAACAGCAAGTGAAAGACAATGCTTATTATTTGCAAGGTGAAGACCGTCATGACATACTTGCATTAACCGGTTCCATAGTTCAGGACAGTGAACGTCAAACGCAACTTAGAAACCGCGCTGAATTCACATTGAAAGATGTAGACACGGATTGGGCCGCGCGGTTATCGTCGGATAATACAATATATGTGCGCATGTTTTCAGGTTCAACATGGACCGTAGATTATCAGGATATAGAGACGCATTATGGAGATAATATAAGTCTTTTATGTTTGTATGGTGACAAAGCCGAAAAATGGTTTCTTGGCATGGGCGGCGAACTGCGGCCGAGAGTGGAAATGGAGGGGACATGGCATACGCCCCAGTACACGTATGGGGCGAGTTATGAAACGCAAACCGGCTATCTGGAATACGACCCGATCGTGACCGCATCAAAAGAGTATATAGACCGGATGATAACGGACGACATCGGAATCCTGCACATTTTTGTACACTATGCGGACGAGGAGCTGCTCTACCCGGAAGCGCTGCAGCTGCAGTTGGACGGCATGGACTATACAATAGACCTTGACGACATCAAGCACAACATGGCGTTTAAATCGGGATTGGTTTCATGGGGGAATTCGAGTAAACAACGGGAAATTTACGAGCCGAAAATAAACGCCATCTACAATGACGAAAACGACTACGACCCGTTTTTAGACCCGGATTCCACGCCAAGCCCGGAAACAAGGCCGGAAGGGACGGCAGCGCCCACGGCTGTACCGACGGCGGAGCCGACGGAACCGCCGGTGCGGCAGACGGCAGAGCCAACAGCAGCGCCCGGCGCGGAGCCCACGGGACGGCCAACGGCTGTGCCCACAGGAACGCCTGCGCCGGCGGACACAATCACGGTATTCATCGATGGAGAGCAGGTTGACGTGGAGCAGAAGCTGATGATGGTCAACGACCACGTACTGATCCCGATGCGGGCGGTGTTCGAAAAGCTGGGGGCGGCGGTTTCGTGGGAAAACGAGACCAGGACGGTCACAGCAGTGCGCGACGGGACGACTATTGTGCTGCGGATTGGCGAGGAGTGGTTTACCAAGAACGGCACGGTGATAGATATGGACGCCCCATCTATGATTTACCATGACAGGACATATGTGCCGCTGCGGGCGGTATCGGAGGCGCTGGAACGCACCGTCAGCTGGGACGACGCCACAAAAACTGTGACGATTGAATAGCTACATATTGTAGTTTTTATTTAC
>DVND01000121.1 GCA_018714645.1 Candidatus Avimonoglobus intestinipullorum | reverse complement strand
GTAGTAACGGGCTTTCAAAATTTTATAAGTGCGACAGGGTATTTAGAAACAGATACGCGGTCTGGCTCCGCTGCTGAGTGCGGTAATGCCGGATAGTGAAAACACTTATTAATATTTTGGAGGTCTGAAATACAAACATGATTGAACAACTATTATTGCAGTTAGTTTTGATTTTGCTCAATGCGTTCTTTGCTGCAACGGAGATTGCAGTTATTTCCCTGAATGAAAAGAAGGTAAAGGCAAAGGCGGAGGACGGCGATAAAAAGGCCGTTAAGATGCTGAAGATGATTGAAGAGCCGACGCGCTTCCTTTCGACGATACAGATCGGGATCACACTTGCAGGATTTTTGGGCTCGGCATTTGCCGCAGACAACTTTGCAGAGCGCTTATCCGCTTTTGCGGTATCCGCTTTTCACATTCCCGCTTCCTATACAGGAACGGTGAATACTGTATCTGTTGTTGTAATCACGCTGATTCTTTCGTTTTTTACGCTTGTCCTTGGGGAGCTTGTCCCGAAACGCGTGGCCATGCGGCATAAAGAAAAGCTTGCGGAGGTCGTATGCGGGGCGATATCTGCGTTGGCTGCCGTGTTAAAGCCGGTTATATGGCTGCTCACGGTTTCCACCAACGGGGTTTTAAGGCTTTTTGGGATTGACCCGAATGAAAAAGATGAGCCTGTTTCGGAAGAGGACATTGTAATTATGCTTGATGCGGGCGTTGATGAAGGGACTCTGAGTGAAAATGATATCGAATACATAAAGAATGTATTTAAGCTCGACAATCTGACCGCAGCCGATATCATGACACACAGGAAGGCAGTGACTTTTATCCCGGCGGACGCTCAGCAGGAAGAAATTTTAAAAACAATTGAAGAAGAAGGGTATTCCCGCATGCCTGTATATTCCGAATCGGTTGATAAGATTATCGGCATCCTGCATACGAAGGAATATCTGTTAAAGCATGGGAATCCGGGCTTTACGCTGGAGCAGGCCATGTTCCCGGCCACGTATGTCCCGGAGAGCATGCACCTTGACCTGCTGCTGAAGGATATGCAGAAAAAGCACAATCACATTGTCATTGTCGTCAATGAGTACGGCATTACTTCCGGTATAGTGACGATTGAGGACATTTTGGAAGAATTAGTCGGAGAAATATGGGATGAACAGGATGAGGAAATCGATAATATAGAGAAAATCAGCGATACGGAATATCGCGTGTTATGTTCGACTTCGATAGAGGAATTTTTTGAATTTTTTGAATTGGAGCCGGAGGAGGAAACCGAAGCTACGACCGTCAACGGCTGGCTGATTGAAATCAGCGGAAATATCCCGCAGGAGGGATTTTGCTTTACGTATGGCAATGTGGAAATAACGGTTATTAAGGCAGACGATTTGATGACGCATGAAATCAGCGTCAAAGTCTTAGAACCGGCAGAAACCCCGGAAGAAGTTGTTTCGGGAGCAAAGTAAAGAACGGCTTGTTAAATGAATAAAATAAAGGAACAGCATGCATATGCTGTTCCTTTATTTTTTACTCTGCGCTGAATTGATCCTTACCTACGCCGCAAAGCGGGCATTCAAAGTCCTCCGGAAGGTCTTCAAACTTCGTCCCAGGCGCGATGCCGCTTTCCGGTATCCCCTGTTCTTCATCATAGACCCATCCGCAAATGTTGCATACGTATTTCATACAGCTTCCCTCCTTTTTCTTTTAGTATAAGTCTGCTTTACCAATATTATGTATCCCCGCCGCCAGAAATTAATGCTGGCAGCCATGGGTTCCGCAGCCGTGGTCTCCGCATGGATGGTCGCCGTGGGCATGGTGGTTACATTGAACGTCCGGGTTATAGCGGAGCGTCCCGGAGAGCAGCGCGTTTATAGCATCGTCCGCATTGCCGTCTGCGCCGCCGTATACGCGGATGCCCGCTTCCGCAAGGGCGGTCTGCGCGCCTGCGCCGATGCCGCCGCAGATTAACGTATGCACCTGGTTGGTGGTGAGAATCCCGGCGAGTGCACCGTGCCCGCTCCCGTTTGTGGAAATAATTTCAGACGATGTAACCGTATTTCCCTCCACATCGTAAATTTTAAAGGTTTCTGTCCGGCCGAAATGCTGAAAAATCCGGCCGTTTTCATAAGGTACTGCAATTTTCATACTGGCTGTTCCTTTCTGTCTGGTTCGTTTTGCTCTACAGTCCGCAGGATGTTATCTTGATAAGAGGCTTCAATGGTGTGGTTTGGGGGGACACATAAAAACCGCTCCTCATCCCAGCGCCCTGCCAGGAAATCCTCTAAAAGGGAAGAGTCGCCCTCCAGCCTGTCAAATTTCCAGCCGAACGCCCGGCTGCTTTTTAGTGCAAAGGCTTTATGCTGTTCATTTGCGAGCGCGTTCCATTCCACATAGGCACAGGTGCTGTAGCGTTGCTGCCAGCCATAGGTGGTTTTTATCAAAAAATCAGCGTTTTCTTCCCCGTATTCCTCCGCATAAATACGGCGCATCCACCGCAGGTTTTCCTCTGACGGCATGACCGCATTTTCGATCCAGCCGGGGGTGAACCAATAGACGCCGCCGTTGGAGTCAAAATAATCCCGGTACCATTCTTTGCTGCCCAGAAACAGTGTGGCGCAGTCATGCGCGCGGGGGACGACAATGGGGTATTTTTTGGAACGGATCCCGCAAATCCCCCTGCTGCACAGCCCATATCCCAGAAGAATGGCGTCAAAATCCCGGCCGTCCTCAAAGGCTGCGGTGTGGTAATCCGTCCCCGCATCGATGCAGTCAATTTCCCGCTGCAGGATGTCGCGGAGCTTTTCAGGCGTGTTGTGCAGCCCCTGCCGGAGGTAGGATGCGTCGATAAAATTCGGGCTTTGTGCCGTCAGGTAGGAAAGCTCCCGGCATAAAACCTTACAGGCGATCAGTTTCAAATTCATGTTGAACCCTCTTTTCCTATACAGTATAACACAGGATGCGTTTTGGCGCAATGCCATTTGAGGAATGTCATAAAATCTTACAAGAAAAACGTAAATTTTTATAGTAATTTATATGGGAATACTATATAATAAATCTAAAATGGGGGGTGTTTTTGTGCCTGTGGTTAAGATTATAACAGAACAGGGAGAGTCAGCGGTTGCAGCAGAACGGGGGACGGGGCTCTATGCGCTTTTGACAAGCCATGGAATCCATATTGACGCCCCATGCGGCGGGAATTGTTTTTGCGGGAAATGCAAGGTGCGGGCTTTTCCGCCGCAATGCGATACGCTCACAGAAGCGGAACGGCAGTTTTTGACGCCGGAGGAGCTGAAAAACGGCGTCCGGCTTGCCTGTGCGTATAAAATAGAGGGGGATACCACTGTGTATGCGGAGCCTGCGCGGCAAGCGCGGATCGTGGCGGACAGCGCTGTTGAAATTCGTGCGGATGCCGGCGGCACAGGCTATGGCGCCGCGATTGATTTAGGCACCACCACAATTGTGGCGTACTTATATGATTTGGAAACCGGCAGGAAGCTTGGCCATCGCAGCGCGGTGAACGCCCAGACGCCTTATGGCGCTGACGTGATTACGCGGATTCAATATACCATGGAGCACCCGGATGGCCTGCAAGTCCTTCATCAACGGATTGTGGAACAATTGGAGCAACTGCTTGCCGGCTTGTGCACAGACTGCGGCGCGCCGCCGGAAAAGTTCGCCAGGGCCGTTGTGGCGGGGAATACGACCATGCTGCATCTTTTGGCGGGGGAGAACCCGCAGACTTTGGCGGTATCGCCCTTCACGCCCGTGTTTTTGGGGGAACGGCGGCTGGATACACAGGCGCTGGGCATGCGGCTAAAAACGGAACTGCTGTTGATGCCCTCCATATCGGCCTATGTAGGCGCGGATATCACGGCGGGGCTGTTGGCCTCGAAGATACATCAGGCTGAAAAACGGATGCTGTTCGTGGATATTGGAACAAACGGCGAGATGGCACTGGGAAATAGGGACGGCATTCTCTGCTGCTCGGCCGCCGCCGGGCCGGCGTTGGAGGGCGCGCGGATCGCCTGCGGCAAGGCAGGCGTTGCGGGTGCGGTGAACCATTTTAAAATGGAGGGCGCAAAGCCCGTATACACCGTCATCGGCGGCGGGCCGCCGGACGGGATTTGCGGCTCCGGCGTGGTCGATGTAGTTGCGGCCTTGTTGGATGCGGGGATTATTGAAGATACCGGATATATGGAGGAGGATTTTGTCATTGACGGGGACGTCCGCTTTACGCCGCGGGATGTGCGGGAGGTGCAGCTTGCCAAGGCCGCCGTGGCTGCAGGGATCGAAATGATGTGCGCGGAAGCGGGCGTGCAGCCGGAGGAGATTGGCGCCTGCGTGATTGCCGGGGGATTTGGCAGCCTGATGGATTGCCGCAGCGCCTGCAGGATCGGGCTGATTCCGGAGGCGCTTCTGAAAAAGGTACAAATTGCCGGGAATACTGCGGGCGCGGGCGCGGCGCTGTATTTATTGTCGGAAGAGGCGCGGCGGGAATGTGCAGAGATTATCCGTATGGCGCGCTGCCTGGAGCTTTCCGGCATGAACGGATTTGAAACGTGTTTTACGGAGCATATGTTTTTTTCATAAAATTTTACCAAAACCAATAAAGGAGTACAATCCTTTTTGGCCGGAGCATGGTATGATAGGGGTGGATAGGTTGGAGACCGGCAAGATCAAAAAAGCATTGGGGCAGTATGCACTTGCGACGGATACGCCCGTGTGCCTGATGGAGCAGGACGGCGCGATTTTATACAGTTCCAACGGGCGCAAACGGTGTGCGTTCTGCGATAAAATCAGCGCGCTCCTGCCGGATTGCCCGGACTGCGCACGGGTTTTTAAATACGGCGGGTATGAAGCCCGGCGGTTTGGCGGGCAATACATCTTTTTCTGCCCCATGGGCCTGACCCATTGGGCGGCTTCCATCATGAAGGACGGCGCGCCGGAGCTGACGGCAATCGGCGGGCCGGTGCTGATGGTGGACCTTGACGAATTTATAGAGATTGATTTGGCGTCAAAGGTTGCCGTGCCGCAGGAGGCGGCGGAAAAGCTCAAGACCTATGCAGAAACCCTCAAACGGGTGGAACCGCGGACGGTCACAGCCTTGAGTGAGCAACTTTTTTATACGGCGGCGTTTTGTTCTGAAGGGGACAACCGGTTTTTCTTTGAAAGCCGTCAGCGGCAGGACAATCAGGCAAAGGTCAGCGAATACATCCACTATATCAAGAGTATGAGCGCCGATTATTGGGAGCCCAGCTATCCCCTTGAAAAGGAAAAGGAGCTGCTGGGATACATTGCAGCCGGCAACAGGGAAGCCTCGCAGGCGTTGCTGAACGAGATATTGGGTTATATCCTCTTTAAATCGGGCAACGACCTGGATACCATTAAGGCGCGGGCGCTGGAGCTGATTGTCGTCCTGTCGCGTGCTGCGATTGAAGGCGGGGGCGATGCGGAATCGATTTTTGGCTGGAATTACGCCTATATCCATGAAATTCGTGAAATCCAGACGGCTGACGGCCTGACGGATTGGCTGAACGGCGTTATGAAGCGGTTTTCGGAAGCGGTATTTGAAAGTGCGGACATCAAGCACATTGACGCCATTTATAAGGCAATCCGCTATATCCGGGAGAATTATATGAAGAAAATCACGTTGGAAGAGGTTGCGCAGTATGTGCACTTCAGCCCGTCTTATTTCAGCAAAATTTTTAAGGATGAAACAGGCAGCGCATTCAACCTGTACCTGAACCGGATCCGGGTGGAAAACAGCAAGCGGCTGCTGATGGACAACAGTATCAGTTTGGTTGATGTGGCGAATATTGTGGGCTTTGAGGATCAGAGCTATTATTCCAAGGTGTTTAAGAAAATTACGGGAAAGACGCCCGGAAGGTATAGAGAGGCCAGAGGGAAAAAGTAAGTTAAGGAGGACTTTATGATGGAACATCGGGAATTGTTGGAGGAAATTTGCACGTTTTTGCAGAAAGGCCGTGCGAAAAATGTGGCGGAGCTGGTGCAGCAGGCAGTTGACGAAGGTATCAGCGCCGAAGTGATCCTGAACGACGCATTGCTCAAGGGCATGGGGATCATCGGGGAGAAGTTCAAAAATAACGAAGTGTATGTCCCTGAGGTTTTGATTGCCGCGCGGGCAATGAACCAGGGGACTGCGATTTTGAAGCCGCTGCTGGCGTCTGACGGCGTGCAGGCGGTTGGCAAGGTCGTGCTTGGAACGGTGCGCGGCGATTTGCACGATATCGGCAAGAACCTGGTCCGGATGATGATGGAAGGAAAAGGCCTGGAGGTTATCGACCTGGGCGTGGATGTGCCGCCGGAAAAATTTGTGGAGACGGCGAAGGAGGAGCATGCACAGATTATCGGCCTGTCCGCACTGCTGACGACTACGATGGTAGAAATGAAGAACGTGGTCGACGCGGCGGTGGCTGCGGGTATCCGGGATAATGTGACAATCATGGTTGGCGGCGCGCCGGTGACGGATGCATTTTGTAAATCGATCGGGGCGGACGCGTATACATCGGACGCCACATCCGCGGCGGAGTACGCCTGCAAGGTCTGTACGGCATAAATCGGAGGCGGCGCGGTATGGATATGAATCAATGGATTGCGGAACTGAAACGCAGCAGGGTTAAAAAAGCGCTGCCTATATTGAGTTTCCCGGGCGTACAAATAATTGGGAAAACGGTAGATCAGCTTATTCGTGATGCGGGCTTGCAGGCGGATTGCATGAAGGCGATTGCGGACAAATATCCGACGCTGGCGGCAGTCAGCCTGATGGATTTGTCCGTGGAG
Source organism: Candidatus Avimonoglobus intestinipullorum (assembly GCA_018714645.1). Classification (GTDB taxonomy): domain Bacteria; phylum Bacillota; class Clostridia; order UBA1381; family UBA1381; genus Avimonoglobus; species Avimonoglobus intestinipullorum. The sequence continues at coordinate 9,189 of DVND01000121.1, read as the reverse complement.
GCGGAGTGTTTTGGCAGCACGGTACGGTTTTCGGAAGACGAGGTGCCGACAGTGGTCGGAAGCATTGTCCGCACGCCGGAGGATGTGGCGCAATTGCAAGTCCCCGGCTTGGACAAGGGGCGGGCCGCTGTTTATATCAAAGCCATCCGCAAGGCAAAAGAACAGATTGCCGACCGGCCGGTTTTGGCGGGCGTAATCGGGCCGTTTTCATTGGCGGGGCGGCTGCTGGATATGACGGAAATCATGGTGTGCTGTATGGATGAGCCGGAGATGGCCCACCAATTGCTGGAAAAAGCCACGGCGTTTATTATCAAGTATGCGCAAGGGTTTAAGGATGCGGGCGCGGACGGCATTGTACTGGCGGAACCGGCGGCGGGTCTGCTGTCTCCGGGATTTAATGCGGAATTTTCCGTGCCGTATGTGAAACAAGTGGTGGATGCGCTTCAAGATGCGGGCTTTATCGTGGTGTATCATAACTGCGGCCCGTATACGGTGCAGCAGATTGGGGATATTCTGCATACCGGAGCGCGTATGTATCACTTTGGCAATGCGATCGACTTGGGCGACATGAAGCCGCACATCCCGGAGGATGTGTTGTTTTCGGGAAATGTTGCGCCGGCGGAGCAATTCCGTAACGGTACGCCGGAGTCCACCAGGGAAGCGACGGAGGAGTTGCTGGGAAAATGCGGTCCCTGCATGAACTTTATCCCGTCGTCGGGCTGCGATATCCCACCGATGGCGCGGTTTGAGAATATCGATGCGTTTTTTGCAGCGGTAGAGCAATATTATTGCTAACATCCCCCTTTATGGATATGTATCCATAAAGGGGGTTTTTGTACGGTTTTTGAAAATGTGTCTTTTGTGTAAGTATAAGCATATTTTTTATAAGATTTACCGGTAAAATGCTGTAAAATGAAATTGAGCGGCAGAAAGCATAGGCCGTGTTCATATTTTACAGAGGGATGGTGGTTTATATGAAAAATTACGGACATTTTACACCGGATGAGCGCGCATATATAATAACTGAAAAAAATCTTCCCAGGAACTGGGAACAATATGTGTGGAATAAAAATTTCATGTGTAAAATTAATAATGATGGGAGCGGGAACAGCTTTTATAAGCATCCGGATGGAATGCGGACCGCGCTTTGCGGCGGCAGGAGGATTGTGTACATCCGGGATTTGCACAGCGGGGACTGTACGATGATACCGGACGAGGGAACGGCAATTTATGGAGTGGGCTATGCCCGGTTCGAACTGGAAAAGAACGGGTTAGCGGCTGCATTTCGCGTTTCAGTACCGCAGGAAGCGGCCGCAGAGGGGTGGACGATTGATGTTTGGAACAAAAGCGGGGCTGAAAAAAAATACAGCATATACACCTATATAAAGCCCGATCTCACCGGTTATTTCACGCCGTTTGCGGCGCAGTGCTATAAGGTTGCTTTTGATAAAGAACAAGATTTATTCACTTATGAAAATGCCGATGCATACTGCCCCGCCACACACTTTAACGGGTATTTTTGCGCGGATACGGCAATTGCCGGGTTTGAAACGGTAGGGGAGCTGTTTTTCGGTATGGGCCAGAACAGGGATTTTGCCCATCCGCGTGCGGTTGATGCGGATATGTGTACAAACATGCTGTACCAGGGCGGCGGCGGAGACCGCGCGGTTTCGGATATGGTAAACGTAATGAAATTTGACGTCACCCTGGCTCCCGGCGAAAAAAAGCAGATCCAGCTTCTTTGCGGCATTTATGAAGAGCGCGGTGAGATTGCGGCAGCCATGGGACAATATATGCAGCCGGGCGCGCTGGATAAAGCGCTTGACGCCTATGTCCGCGCTTTTGAAGCAAAAACGGAGCAATTCTCAATTAAAACGCCTGATCAGACCTTGAACCGTTTATATAACAGATGGGCGAAGTACAACTTGATGCTCACCGGCCAATGGACGCGGATATACAGCAGGGGATTCCGGGATATACTGCAGGATACGATGGCGCTTTGTTCTTTGGATAAAGCGCTTGCCCGTGAAAATATTCTCACTGCGGCAGCGCATATATACAGCAGCGGGCAGTGCAAAAGGGCGTGGGACAATGTGGCGACGGCGCTGGCCTCTGAATTTTACGCGGACGGCCCTGTATGGCTGCCCATGGCAGTAAACGAATATATTAAAGAGACGGGTGAGACAGAACTTTTGCAGGAACGGTGCCCATATTTGGATTCCGGCGAGGGGACGCTGCTTGAACACATGCTGCGGGCAGTGACGTTTTTATATAATGATAAGGGGCAGCATGGGCTGGCGCTGATTCATGACGGCGATTGGCTGGATTCGCAGCACCTTGTGGGGGCAAAGGGCATAGGGGAAGGCATATGGCTGACAATAGCGCTCTATAAAGCGCTTTGTGATGTGTCAGAACTGCTGGAATACATTGGAGCGCATGCGCAAAAAAAAGAAATTGACACAATGGCGGAGCTTACAAAAAATATTGTGAACGAACATGGCTGGGACGGGAAGTGGTTTTTGCAGGCATATAACGATGCCGGAGATAAAATTGGGAGCAGCACCTGTGAAGAGGGACGGATTTATACCAATCCGCAGTCATGGGCGATTATGGCGGGTGTTACAAGCGCCGAACGGGAACGCCAATGCTTTGCAGTGCTGGATGGCGATTTAGACAGCAGCCTTGGGGCGCGCATGTTCACGCCGCCCTATACGAAAGAGGACGACACGATTGGGACAACCACCGGCTTTGCCCCCGGTACCGGCGGGAACGGTTCTGCATACTGCCATGTGTCGGCGTTTAAAATTGTTGCAGACTGCATGCGCCAAAGAGGGAATAAAGCATATGAAACCATGTGTAAAATCATACCGGGGGGAAGCGCGGATACACAAAATGAAAATGCAGACTGCCCGCCGTATGCGTTTACCAACGGGAGGGTTGCGCCGGAGCATCCATATCTGGGCGGCAGATGCCTTGGAATCTGGAATACGGCCACTGTGGCGTGGTGCTGGTTTGCGGTCAGTGAGCACATGCTTGGGATCAGAAGGACGTTTGAAGGGCTTAGCATCAATCCGTGTATTCCTGAACATTGGGAGGAATACAGCGCCGTCCGGTATTACCGCGGCGCGAAATACATTGTAACAGTAAAGAATCCGTTCAAAAAACAAACGGGTGTGCGTAAAATTACAGTGAATGGGCAAGAATTGAACGGCAGACAATTGCCGTATAAAACCGGCGGCGAATTTCATGTGGAAGTTTTGATGTAATAAAAAAAAGGACATATGTCCTTTTTTTTATTATACTATAAATTATCCTAAAAAAGCGCCGTTTTCTATGAGTTTTTGCCGTATAAGCGGCACATCTGCATCTGTGCATGGGACGTTCTGCGCAGCACATACGCCTATTGCAGTGCCTGCCGCCTCGCCAAGCGCACAGCAAGTCGGCATGATGCGGTAAGAAGCCTGCGCCTCATGGGTCGAGGAAATGCACCGCCCGGTGGTCAGCAGGTTTTTCATGCCTTTCGGCTGCAAACAGCGGAACGGGATGGTATAGTATTCGTTTTCTTTGAAAAAGTAATGGCTTGTCCCGCTGCCCGCAGGGTTGTGAATATCAATGTCATAGTTGCACGCGGCAATGGCGTCTTCAAACTTTGTACAATTTTTGAGGTCGGCTTCCGTCAACGTATATTCCCCTTCAATCAACCGGCTTTCCCGGACGCCGATTTCCGGCGCTGAAGCTAAAAGAACGCTGTTTTCAAAGCCGGGCACATGTTCTTTTAAGAACGTATAAAGCTCGTATTCCTGTTTCCGCGCCAATTGCTCCGCCGCGCTGATGTCAAAAACATCAACCGGGTTTTTCTTGACGATGCGCGTTGAATTCAGATGGATCACACCTTCGGCAACATGGGGGAAATGGAGAATATCCTCACGTGGATTTTTTATTTTACCCTCCATACGGTACGTTGTATAAAGCGCATTTGCCTCTTTCCACACTTCCGGCGTCAGCTTATCAAAATCTACGCCCGCGATCCGGAAACACAGCGTCATCGGCTGGCACAGATTGTCTGCCGCGCGGCCGAGATGCCAGCCGCAGCCCGCTAATACGGACAAATCGGCGTCGCCGGTGGCGTCGATAAAATAACGGGCTTCAAAATCCATGGTCCCCGATTTCGTGGCAACGGTCACGCGCTTTAAAACTGCATCTTCCGTCTGCGCCGCAATGATATAGGAATGAAGCAGCACCTTTATGCCGTATTCCTCAGCCATTTCATCAAATATCAACTTTAAAAGCTCCTCATTAAAGCCCCGGCGGTTTTTCATTAGCGCGTCTTTTTTCTCAAGCCGCGTAAGGATGCTGCGGAACAGTCCGTCGGCAATCATCCTGTCTTCGCCGTTCAGCGTTACGTGATAGCGCATAAATGGATTTACATAGCAATTGCACGCTGCGCCGCCCAAAAATCCGCTTTTTTCTATCAATAATACAGAAAGGCCTTCACGCGCTGCACTGCATGCCGCCGCAATTCCGGCAAAGCCGCCGCCTCCAACAATTAAATCATACATCGCTTTTCCCCCTTTTTTATGTTTAATTCCATTATATAGCAAATTCTGAAAAAATCTTATAAAAAGTATTATAATACTTGAACAAAAGATATATTTAATGTATAATGAAAGAAAGGAGGTGGCAGCCGTGCTGATGGGGTTGGATGCGTTTATTGGCGCCGTGATGCCGGAAAGCCGCGCGCATGTGTGCGTGCTTGACGTGTCTGGGATAACGAAGCGTGACATATTGTCTGTCAGCGCGACGCGGAAAATTCACGCATCGGAGTTTTGCTGCAGGGCAAAGCTGATGCGCAGGGGGCTATGGCTTTGCATCAGGTGCAGGAACCGTGCAAAAGATAAGGCGCTGTGTGAAAAAGAACCGTTTTTTGGGAAATGCCCGTTTGGGGTGGGGGAGGTTGTTTATCCCGTCGTTTCAAACGGACGTGTGCTGTGTATTGTATCCGTTGGATTGCTTTGTGATGATTCAAACGCCCTTTCGGACAAAATAAAAAAGACGGCGGCGCTTTTAAAATCGCCCGCGGAACCGTTGCTCGAAATGATGCCTACATTGCAGACCTGCGCGGATTTTAATGTTTATTTGAAGCTTGCGCAGGCGATTGCCGACCATATTTTACTTTTATACAATTCGACAGAAACGACGAAAAGTTATGAAAACTATCATAAGGCGGTTGCCGCCGCGCTGGACTATGCCTCTGCCAATTATCACAAGGAAATCAGCATAGAGGATGTTGCGCGCACGCATGGGCTCAATGCAAAATATATTGGACGGCTTTTTAAAGAGCAGATTGGCGAAGGCTTTAATACGTATTTGAACCGTGTGCGGATCAACAATGCCATGCAGCTGCTGGCGGGTACGCGGGCGCAGATTATTGAGATCGCCCTGGAGTGTGGATATAATAATGTTACATATTTTAACAGGGAGTTCAAAAAAATTCAAGGCGTGACGCCGAGTGCGTATCGCAAGCTGCATATCAATAAAGCATAATGATACCATATGAGCGTTTTACAGTATACATCAAACAGATTGGTTTACCAATCTGTTTTTTTGTGTGAAGGAAAAAACGGGAAAAATGGTGAAAACCTATAAAATTCAGTAAAAAAAGGCCGGTGAATTATAAAAATGTACTATATTCTTTTTGGTGAAATTTACATTACAAATGTGTCTTTTGTGCAAGTATTATTGTATTTTTTATAAGATTTTTATTGAAAATGCTGTAAAATAAAATTGAAATGAAATACGTTGTAATTCCTAAAAACTATGATATAATAAATTGTATAAAATATGAAAAATATACCACCTGAAATTTGGTAATATTTGATAAATAAAGATAAATAAAGAACATATGAAATAAACCAATTGTTGAGCAGGTACGGATATTTTTTGACCAAATAAAATAAAAAAACAGGAGGCAGATGAAATGAAAAGGAGTAAAATGAGAGGGATTGCATTGGCTTTGGCGGTTATTTGCAGCGTCAGTGCATTGTCGGGCTGCGGAGGCACCAAAGGGCTTCCGGAGAAAAATGCGGAGGGGAAGGTTCAATTTTCGATAGGCGGCTGGCCGGATGATACGAATCCGGAAAACAAAGCGTTCAAGGATGAACGCAAGGCGGCATTTGAGGAAAGCTACCCCGAATACAGCGTTGTGACGGATTCGTATATTTATGACACAAAAACTTTTACCATGAAGGCGAGCGGCGGAACCCTCCCCACGGCCTTTGATACCTGGTTTACGGAAATCGGTAAAATAATCGATGCCGGGCAGGCTGCTGACATTACGGAGTATATGGACAAATACGGGTTTACGGATGGGATGAATCCGGAGCTTCTGGAGCTGGTCACATCGGACGACGGGAAAATATACGGAATTCCGTGGACGGCTTATATGATGGGGCTGTACATAAATAAAAGCATTTTCAGGCAGGCTGGGCTTGTAAATGAAGATGGTTCTATCAAATATCCTACCACCTATGATGAGCTTGCGGAGTTTGCAGTTACAATCAAGGAAAAGACAGGGATCCCTGGGCTCGTACTCGCTACGGCCAACAACAACGGCGGCTGGAACTTTATGAACATTGCCTGGTCCTACGGCGTTGATTTTATGGAGCAGGATGAAGACGGAAAATGGAAAGCAACCTTTGATACGCAGGAGATGCGGGATGCGGTCCAGTATGTTTATGACTTGAAGTGGAAATATGACGTCCTTCCGGACAATACGGTCATAGACCTTACCGAACTCAAGAAAATTTTTGGCACCTCCCAGGCGGCGATGTTTATTGCAAATCCCCCCAGAAGCGAACTTTGCACAAAGTTTGGCATGAAGGCCAGCGATATGATGCTCGTTTCCATACCGGCCGGCCCCAAAGGGAGATATGCCCAGATGGGCGGGAATGTGCGCATGTTCTCGCCCGATGCGACGCCTGCACAAATAGAGGGCGCATTCCAGTGGACGATGTACGATCTGATTTCGAGAGACCTTACAGAGGAACAGATCAAAAACAAGGAAGATACCTACCAGCGGACAATTGATGAAGGCGGCATTGTTTTAAACAGGCTTGCGTTTGACCTGTGGACCGATCCGGAGCGGATGGCGCAGGAAACGGAAATCAGTTCAAAGTACGCCAACGTAGACCCCAAGGATTATGACGATTACTTTGACTACGGCAAAGTGACAATCAGGCCTGAGGAGCCGGTGTGCAGCCAGGAGCTCTACAGCGTGCTGGACGGTGTGATCCAGGAAGTACTCACAAATGAGAATGCAGACATTGATGCACTGGTGACAACGGCGAACAATGATTTCCAGGCAAATCATCTTGACAATTTGGAATAAGAGCAATGTGTTGGTCCGCTGCGCCGGAAAGCGCAGCGGACAGCGGGAGGAATTGTATGAAGAAAACTGCACAAAGGCAATCCGCACCAAAATCCCTTCATGCGGGAGTGCGGCAGACGCTGCAACGCAATATGACCGGATGGCTGCTGCTGCTGCCATCCATGATCCTGTTTACTGTAATAATATGGCGGCCGATTGTCGTCGGAATCCTGTACTCGTTTTTCGACTTGGAAGGATTCCGCCCGGTTGAATTTGTCGGGGTGGATAATTTCCTGAGCGTTATGTCCGATTCTAACTTTATAAAAACGCTGGGAAACACGTTTCAATATGTTATCTGGTCGCTGATCATAGGCTTTCCGCTGCCTTTTTTAACGGCAGTGATGCTGAATGAGATGCTTTCCGGGAAACAGTATTTTAAAATTTCCACGTATCTTCCGGGAATTATACCGGGTATTGCTGTATGCCTGATTTGGAAAAGCCTCTATGGCGAGGGAGACAGCGGCCTTTTAAACATGTTCCTTGCAAAGCTGAATGTGGAACCGGCAACTTGGCTTGCGGATAAATATAAAGTGATCCCGCTGATTGTCATTATGATGTCCTGGCAGGGGTTCGGCGGGACGCTGATTATGTATCTCGCTTCGCTGCAGGGGATCAATCAGGAGCTTTATGAAGCGGCAAGGCTGGATGGCGCAGGATTTTTTGGGAGGTTCCGCCATATTTTGCTGCCGCATATGTCGGGGATTATGCTGCTGGTGCTGGTGCGCCAGATTATATCGGTATTTCAGGTGACAGAGCAGCCGCTGATTATGACAGACGGTGGGCCGAACGGTGCGTCGCTGACCTTGGGGCTGACAAATTGGCGCTATGCTTTTAAATTTGGACAGTATGAAAGATCGTTGGCCCTTGGCGTTGTGACATTTGTAATCCTTATCAGCCTGTCCATCCTGTACCACGTCATGGATAAAAAAATCAACGATTAGGGGGAATACTTATGAAGTTCAATGAAAAGACAGACGGACTGATCAATTTCTCCGATCTTAAAAAAATAGAGTTCAAGGTGGTGTACTGGCTGATGTTCGCTATATTGGTGGCAATCAGCCTTGTGTGTATTGTTCCCATCATCTGGGTGGTTGTGTCCTCGGTGAAGCCTACGGCAGAGATGTATCGCGTACCGCCTACCATTATACCGGAAACGGTGGAGCTTGGCGTATTAAAGAGCGCGTGGGATAAGGTGCAGTTTGGCAAATATTTTTTGAATTCCATTATACTGATTGCCGGGGCATGGGCGTGCGACGTGTTTTTTAACGGAATCTGCGGCTATGTGCTTTCCAGGCTGAAGCCCAAGGGCACCACGCTTGTTATGACCCTGCTGTTTTGGACAATGCTCATATCCGGTATCAGCATGGTCCCGCTTTACGAAACCTTTGTTTCCCTTGGCGGCGTGGGGCATTTTTGGCCGTTATGGCTGCAGGCTGGCTGCAATGCGTTTAATGTCATGTTATTCCGGAACTTCTTTAACAGCATCCCGATGTCCTATATTGAGGCGGCGCGGATTGACGGGCTTTCCGAAATCAAAATTTTTTTTAAAATCATTTTGCCGCTCAGCATCCCCATCCTGATGGTGGTATCGATCTTCAGCGTATCGCATCAGTGGTCTAACTTTATGTGGCCGTACCTGCTTCTCACAGAGGACAAGGCGCCGGTTTCGGTAAAACTGTTTATGTTAGACAGCAATGAAAATATCATGGAGAATGAAAAAATGGCAATTATGCTGTTTTCGATAATACCTCCTGCAATCATGT
>DVND01000120.1 GCA_018714645.1 Candidatus Avimonoglobus intestinipullorum | reverse complement strand
GCGCATCCCCGATTTTGCGCGTATCCTCTGACGCATAGTCCTCCAGATATTCCTTCAGCGTCATCAACGCATTCGGATGGCAGCAATTTAAAATCTGCCCGCTCTTGCAAAGGCTCATGAACCGGTCGCCGGTGCGCCCTTCGCGGTAACAGGCCGTACAGAAGCTGGGGATGTACCCCATCCGCATGAGCCAGTTTACCACCTCGTCCAGCGTCCGTTTATCCTCCACATCGAACTGCTCCGATTTTGCATCGTCCGGTTCGGGCGTATCATACCCGCCCACGCTGGTGCGCGACCCGCCGCTGATCTGCGAAATGCCAAGATGCAGCGCCCGCTCGCGGCATTGCTTGCTCTCCCGTGTGGAGATAATCATGCCCGTGTACGGCACGGCAATGCGGATACAGGCAACCAGCTTCGCAAAGGTGTCGTCGTCAATGCCGTTGTCAAAGGCGTCCGCGTCAATATCATCCGCATGGCGGATGCGCGGCACACTGATCGTGTGCGGCCCTACGCCAAACGCCGCTTCCAGATGCTCCGCATGCATCAACAGCCCCGCAAATTCATAACGGTACAGTTCCAGCCCAAACAGCACGCCCAGGCCGACATCGTCGATGCCGCCCTCCATGGCACGGTCCATCGCTTCCGTATGGTAATCATAATTGTGCTTGGGGCCGGTGGGATGCAGCTTCAGATAGCTTTCCTTATGATAGGTTTCCTGGAATAAAATATATGTCCCGATCCCCGCTTCCTTCAGCTTGCGGTAATTTTCCACCGTGGTCGCCGCAATGTTTACGTTCACCCGCCGGATCGCGCCGTTCTTGTGCTTGATGGAGTAAATCGTCTGGATGCTCTCCAAAATATACTCGATCGGATTATTGACCGGGTCTTCTCCCGATTCGATGGCCAGCCGCTTGTGCCCCATATCCTGCAAAGCAATTACCTCTTTTTTGATCTCCTCCTGAGTGAGCTTTTTGCGGGCAATGTGCTTGTTTTTCATGTGATAGGGACAGTATACGCATCCGTTTACACAGTAATTTGACAAATACAGCGGCGCAAACATCACGATGCGGTTCCCGTAAAAGTCCTTTTTAATCTGTTCAGCAAGGCGGTAAATCTCCTCATTTTTCTCAGGGATATCACAATCCAGGAGCACCGCCGCCTCCCGGTGGGACAACCCCTTGCGCAGCTTTGCTTTTTCAATGATGTCGCTGATAAGCGCCTCATTGTGCATGTTTTGTTCCGCATATGCAAGCGTTTCTAAAATTTCCTCGTGGCAGATGAATTCCTCCGCCTTTTTTGATTTTACGTCGTACATGATTCCGACTCCTTTCTATGCGGGTCAGGATTCCTTCCCCGCCAGTATGATGTTGTTTCTTTGCGGTCGATACAATCTCCCGCTCAGAGCTTTGAATACAGCGTTTTAGAGCTGATCCCGGGCAGCCGTCCGATCTTTCCGGACAACGCGCTGATCACGTCCTGCGGCGCATCCACCGCAATACTGATAATAGAGATTTCCCGCTTCCGGTATGGCAGCCCCATCCTGCCAATGATATAGGCACTGTATTGATGCAAAATCCCGTTAAGCGCCTCCACCGACTCTTGCTCTTCCACGACAATCCCAATCAAGGCAACCCTGCTCTCCATCTTATAAATCCTTCAGCCAGCTTACCGCAATGCCGATCCATCCGGGCACAGCCGTGCTGCAGCCGCCGTCGATCCCCACTTCCGGCGTCGCCGTGGACAATCCATGCCCGCCCTTTTGATAGATGTGCAAATCAAATGGAACGCCGGCTTTCCGCAGCGCCCCGGCCAATGCCAGGCTGTTTTCCACCGGGACAGACTGATCCTCATAGGTATGCCAGATAAAAGCCGGCGGCGTATCCTTGGAGACCTGCGTTTCCAGCGATAAATTCTTTTTCAATTCCTCGTCATCACCGCAAAGGTTCTCAAAAGACCCTTGGTGCGTAAATTCCCCATAAGTGATAACCGGATATCCCAGGATCATTGCATCCGGCCTATTCAAACCCTTATCCACTTCAATATAATCGCTGTTCCACAGCGTCCCGATGGAGCACGCCAGATGCCCCCCGGCGGAAAACCCGCAAACTGCGATCTTATCAGGAAGCACATCCCATTTTTCAGCATTTTTGCGCACCAGCGCAATGGACATGGAGACTTCCTCCAGCGCACGTTTAAATTTAAACGGGGCCACGGAATAATTCAACACAAAGGCGTGGAAACCCGCCGCTAAAAACTGCATGGCAATCGGTTCGGCTTCCCGCTTTGAGCAAGACCCGTACCCGCCGCCCGGGCAAACTACAACCGCCGGGCGCTGCCTGGGTTCTTCCTCCGGACGGTCTGACGGATTATCCAAAATGTAGGCAGTCAGCGTCGGCGTAAAGCCGTTTTCTTCTTCTCTTAAATTTATAACCTCATAATGCACTGTTTTCCCTCCCAAAAAATACATTCTCCGTATATTATAGCACTTCTGTCTACAAAAATCAATAGAATCTTCGATTTCCAATCACACTTTTTTCTCAAAGACATATATTATACTAACACAACACAAAACAGCGTTCTCACAGTGAAACAATGTTTTGAAATTTTGTGCCGCAGTGGCAGAAATGGAGTCTTTTTTATGATCGCGTTCGGCTGTAAAGCGATAGGCCTGGCGGCGCTGGCGTTTTGTATCGGGATTGTCGCCGGCCTGATTTTACCAATCTACATAGTTGCAGTCATAGAGGCTGTCTTGCTCGTACTAATGGGCTATTGTTGTTTATTTAAGTGGTGATTAAGGAGGGTGTCTGTATGAAAATTGTCGTGATGAAAATGCCAAAGTTCTTTTCCGGGATTGTAAAGGCAGTGTTGAAAATGAACTGAAAAAAGCCTGAGCGGTTTGCTCAGGCTTTTTTCATCTAATTGTTTCGAACACTTCCATCCACGCGCGCGCAATCAATTCGTGCCCAGCAAAAGTCGGATGCACACCATCCGCCGACCAATATGTGGACGGCGCGCGTTTGGAAGCTGTGTCAAATTTTTCCTGGAGTGGCACCAGCGGCAGGCTGTACTCTTTCGCAATGCGCCGCACCGCTTCCCTTTTTTCGGCGACATTCCCGTTGAATGCTTCCCAATATTTTTCGGTTGAAGCCCCTTTCACAAGATACGGCTCCATCAAAATAATTTTTGTGTCCGGCAGCGCTTTTTTCACGTCGTCCAAAAGCATCCGGTAAACCAGTTCAAACCGTTCCGTGTCCACGCCGTTCTGCCAATCCAGCTCATGCCAGACGTCGTTGACGCCAATCAAGATGGAAAGAATATCCGGCTTTAAATTAAGGCAATCCACTTTCCACCGCGCCAGCAAATCCGTCACCCGGTTCCCGCTGATCCCGCGATTCAGAACCGTGTACGCTTCGGGATAATTGTACTGGATTTCCGCGCCCAGCAGATTGGGATACCCCTTTCCCAAATCGCCGAAGTTCTCACGGTCACGCCCAGCGTCCGTAATGGAATCCCCCTGGAATAAGATCGTTTTCATATGTACCCACCCTTTCAAATTGTTCTATAGGCCGCCTGGCCTTGTTTATAAAGGTCATTTCCATCGCAGTCAATCAACACAACCAAAGGCATCTCTTCGACTACCAGCCGCCGAATCGCCTCAGTGCCCAAATCCTCATAAGCAATCACTTCCGCTGCTTTAATAGATTGGGCAATCAGCGCGCCCGCGCCGCCGATCGCGCCCAAATATACTGCGCCGTTGCGCTTTATTGCGTCAAATACCGCGGCATTCCGCGCGCCCTTGCCGATCATGGCGGAAAGCCCATCATCCAGCAACATGGGCGTATATGCGTCCATACGCCCGGCAGTGGTCGGCCCGCAGGACCCAATCACCGCGCCGGGCTTCGCCGGGCATGGCCCGGCATAGTAAACCGCCTGGCCTTCCAAATCAAATGGATAGGGTTTCCCTTCCGCTTTTTCCCGCGTCATGCGCTCATGCGCGGCGTCCCGCGCCGTATAAATCACACCCGACAGTAAAACGCTGTCTCCGGCATGCAGCGTCCGGATCAATTCTTTCGTCAATGGCGTCTGTATGTTTTTAATCGTTCCCATCATTTCAAAAAGTCCTTCATTTTATCAAAAAATCCCTTTTGCTGCTTATAATTTTTCCCTTCTGACAACGCGTCAAACGCCCTCAGGGCTTCTTTCTGCTTTTGCGACAAGTTCTTCGGCACTTCCACCACCACCGTCACATACTGGTCGCCGCGGCCTCTGCCGCGGATAAACGGAATGCCCTTTCCGCGCAGGCGGAACACAGACCCGGTCTGCGTCCCCTCAGGGATGTCATATTCCACCACGCCGTCCAATGTCGGCACTTTCAGCGTTGCCCCCAACGCCGCCTGTACAAACGTAATTGGGATTTCAATGTGTACGTTAAACTCATCCCGCTTAAACATACTGTGAGGTTTAATGCGGACGGAAATCAGCAAATCCCCTGCCGGGCCGCCACGCATCCCCGGCTCGCCCTGACCCGAAATCTGCATGGTCTGTCCGTCATTGATCCCCTGCGGGATATCGATTTCAATGGTTTTGGTTTTTCGTACCTTCCCCGTCCCGCGGCAATCACGGCATGGGTCGGTCACAACCTTCCCTTCACCGTGGCAATCCGGGCAGGTCGAAACGTTAGTCATATAGCCCAGCGGCGTCCGTGTCTGGGTTTTTACCTGCCCCGTCCCGCCGCAGCGCTGACAGGTCACAGGGCTGGTACCGGGCTTCGCGCCGCTGCCCCCGCAGGTATGGCAATCCTCCTGGCGGGTAATGTTCAAGCTTTTTTTACAGCCAAACGCCGCCTCCTCAAATGTCACCTCTACGCTCTGATGGATATCCCTCCCGCGCACGGGCCCATTGCGGCGCGTACTGCCGCCGAACCCAAAGCCGCCGCCAAAAATATCGGAAAAAATATCCCCAAAGTCAAAGCCGCCAAAACCGGCCCCGCCGGCGCCTCCCCCGTTGAAGTTCGGATCGACGCCCGCATGCCCAAATTGGTCGTAGCGCGCTTTTTTATCACTGTCAGAGAGCACCTCATATGCCTCGTTGATTTCTTTGAATTTCGCCTCCGCGGCTTTATCCCCCGGATGCAGATCCGGATGGTATTTTTTCGCTTCCTTCCGGTACGCCTTCTTGATCTCTTCCTCGGAAGCGCCCCGCTGTACACCTAATACCTCATAATAGTCTCTTTTATCTGCCAATACACTCACCTGCCAAATCTCACTTCTTCTATTATATGCATTCCGTACGAAGTTGTAAAGAGCAAATTGCAACCTTCGCCCGCAAACGCAAGTAAAACCGCTCCAGGAGCGGTTTTGCCTGTTATTTACTTATTGTCGTTGTCCACTTCGCGGTAATCCGCCTCATAGACGTTGTCCGCGCCGCCGTTTTGCGGCCCCTGCTGCTGCGCGTCGTTCGGGTTAAAGCCCTGGCCGCCTTGCGCGCCCTGTGAGTTCGCCTGCTGGTACATTTTTTCAGATACCTTATAGAACGCCTGCTGCAAGCTGTCCGCCGCCGCTTTAATCGCCGCAGCGTCAGTCCCCTCCAGCGCTTTTTTGGTCTTTTCAATCTCCGCCTGGATATTGCTCTTGTCAGCGGCGTCGACTTTATCGCCCAATTCATTCAGCGTCTTTTCCGACTGGTATACAAGGCTTTCCGCGTTGTTGCGGATTTCCACTTCTTCTCTGCGCTTCTTGTCCTCTTCCGCATATTTTTCCGCTTCTTTCACAGCCTTGTCGATGTCTTCCTCGCTCAGGTTAGAAGAAGATGTAATGGTAATTTTCTGTTCATTGCCTGTGGCCATATCTTTCGCGGACACTTTTACAATGCCGTTTGCGTCAATGTCAAATGTAACTTCAATCTGCGGCACACCGCGCGGCGCGGGAGCGATCCCCGTCAAGCTGAAACGGCCCAGGGTCTTATTGTACTGCGCCATGTCGCGCTCGCCCTGCAACACATGCACCTCCACACTGGTCTGCCCGTCTGCGGCGGTGGAGAAAATCTGCGATTTCTTTGTCGGGATGGTGGTATTTCTATCAATCAAGCGGGTAAATACACCGCCCATGGTTTCGATACCCAATGACAGTGGGGTTACATCCAGCAGCAGCAAATCCTTCACATCGCCGCCCAAAACACCGGCCTGTACCGCCGCGCCGATTGCAACGCATTCATCCGGGTTAATGCCCTTATGCGGCTCCTGGCCCATTTCATTTTTCACGGCTTCCTGTACCGCCGGGATCCTGGAAGAACCACCTACCAAAAGCACCGTATTGATATCATTTTTTGAAAGCCCTGCATCGCTCATAGCGTTACGGATGCAGGTGATGGTCTTCTGGACAAGGTCTGCTGTCAATTCGTCAAATTTTGCCCTTGTCAGGTTCAAATCCAAATGCTTCGGGCCGGTTTCATCTGTGGTGATAAACGGCAGGTTGATGTTGGTGGTCATGGTTCCGGAAAGCTCTTTTTTCGCTTTCTCAGCCGCTTCCTTCAGCCGCTGCATCGCCATTTTATCATTTCTCAGGTCAATTCCCGATTCTTTCTTAAATTCAGTTGCCAAATAATCAATAATACGGTTGTCGAAATCGTCGCCGCCCAAACGGGTATCACCGTTGGTGGACAACACTTCAAACACGCCGTCGCCAATTTCCAGAATGGATACATCGAACGTACCGCCGCCCAGGTCATATACCATGACCTTTTGGTCGCTGTCGTTCATGCCGTAAGCCAAGGCCGCGGCCGTCGGCTCGTTGATGATACGCAGTACTTCCAACCCTGCGATTTTCCCGGCGTCCTTCGTCGCCTGGCGCTGGGAATCGCTGAAATATGCCGGAACAGTGATGACAGCCTGTGTCACCGTTTCACCAAGATAGCTCTCCGCATCCGCTTTCAGCTTGGAGAGGATCATTGCAGAAATTTCCGGGGGCGTATAGTTTTTCCCATCAATTGTAACGGTGTAATTCGTCCCCATTTCACGCTTGATGGACATGATTGTCCGGTCCGCGTTTGTGACGGCCTGCCGCTTTGCCGGCTCGCCGACAATTCGTTCGCCGTCCTTTTTAAAGGCAACAACAGACGGTGTCGTCCGTGCGCCTTCGGAATTTGCAATGACGGTCGGGTTCCCGCCTTCAATTACCGCCACACATGAATTCGTTGTTCCCAAGTCTATCCCAATAATCTTTGACATAATAACTCCTCCTTGATATAATAAATTAATTTAATTTGCTACCTTGACCATACTGTGGCGGACAACCCGTTCGCCGTTGTATATGTAGCCCTTCATAAACTCTTCCACAATGGTATTTTCCGTGACGTTTTCATCCTCCACATGCATCACCGCATTGTGCAGGTTGGGGTCAAATTCTTCGCCGAGCGCATTGATCTGCGTCACGCCTAAATTCTGCAAGACATCCTTCATCTGCTTTGCGACTAACTCCACGCCGGTGAGCACCTTTTTTGCTTCTTCGCCTTCGACCTCCACCGCCAGCGCCCGTTCCAGATTGTCATAGACCGGCAGGAACGCTTCCACAGTGTCAATCACCGCGTCGGCATAGCGGGCGTCTTTTTCCCGCGTGGAACGCTTCTGGTAGTTATCAAACTCCGCGTACAGCCGCATGTATTTGTCTTCCCATTCCTTGATTTTTTCCTGCAAATCCTCCTCCGGCTGCTCTTCGGCGGGCGATTCCTCCTGCTGTTCCACAGCCTCTTCCAGGATTTCATTTTCGTCTTTTTTTTCTTTTTCCTTGGACAACACTATCCCTCTCCTTCTCCTATATATAATTGATACAGTATTTTATCTATATGATTGGAAATACAATCCAAACTCGCGACCACTTTTGCATAATCCATGCGCTTTGGGCCGATGACCCCAAGCTTCCCGGCCGATTTCCCGTTAATGGAATAATCGACGGTCACCAGAGAGCAGTCCGCCAGTTCCTCAAATTGATTTTCCTTGCCGATTTTTATATGCACGCCCGACTTCCCGTCATCCGATGCGATCATCTGCTTCAGGTTCTTTTCATCCTCCAGCAACGTCAGCAGCTTCTGCGCTTTTTCCACATTGCTGTACTCGGGATATCGGAGGATCGACTTGGTATTTTCAATGTAAATCTCCGTTTCATCCAAGGCTTCAATTGCCTCATACACAAAATTTAAAATATTCACAAGGATTTTCGGCGTCAAATCCAGCCTCTGTTCAATTTCCTTCTGCATTTCCTGAATCTTTGCAAACGTGATATCCTGCGCCATCAGCCCGGACAGGGCCCGGTTCAGGATTTCAGAGAGTTCCGTCACAATCCCCTCGTCCACGCCCATGGAAACGACCTTATTTTTGATGGCCCCCGCCTTTGTGATGATCACAATCATCACCACGCCGCCGCCAAGGCTGACCAAGTCCACTTTTTTAATTTCCGCCCCGTTTAAATCCGGCGTGGAAATCACCGTGGTATAGTTGGTCAGCAGCGTCGTAATCACGCTGGCCTTTTTAATGAGCATCTCCAATTGAGTGACTTTCTGCTCCATCTCCGCCCGCAGGCGTTCAACGGCTTCCACACTCATCTGGTACCGGCTCATCAAAGAATTGACGTAAAAACGGTACCCCATATCAGATGGGATGCGCCCGGCAGAAGTGTGCGGCTGCACCAGATAGCCCATCTCCTCCAAATCTGCCATTTCATTGCGGATGGTCGCGCTGGAAAGCCCCAGCTCCTCCCGCTTGGAAATTGCACGGGAGCCCACCGGTTCGGCGGTTCCCATGTATTCGTCAATAATGGCTTTCAGGATCAATTTTTTCCGTTCATTCAATTCCATCTCTGCCACCTCGAATAAAAACAATCCTCCGAATATTAGCACTCAACCCTTTCGAGTGCTAACAACTATAAAATAGCACTATTCCAATAAAATGTCAAGAGTATATTTGGATTTTTACAAAATATTCATAAATTTGCCGATAAAACTTCATCTAATTTAAGAGGAATTCACACATGATGGAATTACTGATGTCCACACCCCTGGACGTGAGAAATAGCCGCCCATTTTCCCGGCCTAAAAAACCTCCTTCTAAAAACCGGCCCATTCTCAATCCCGCGACCCTTCAACCTGTGACGGT
>DVND01000119.1 GCA_018714645.1 Candidatus Avimonoglobus intestinipullorum | reverse complement strand
AATCCTGGTTGTTTCCGCTGCTGACGGCCCGATGCCGCAGACCAGAGAGCACATCCTGCTTTCCCGTCAGGTTGGCGTTCCTTATATTGTTGTATTCATGAACAAGGCTGACCAAGTGGACGATCCGGAATTGATGGAACTGGTTGAGATGGAAATCAGAGACCTCTTGAATGAATATGAATTCCCGGGCGACGATACACCGATCATTTCCGGTTCCGCGCTGCAGGTTCTGGAATCTACTTCCACAGACCCGAACGCACCGGAATACAAGTGCATCCTGGACTTGATGGATGCTGTTGACAGCTACATCCCGACGCCGGAAAGAAAGGCTGACCAGCCGTTCCTGATGCCGATCGAGGATATCTTCTCCATCACAGGCCGTGGTACAGTTGCTACCGGTAGAGTTGAAAGAGGCCAGCTGAAGCTTTCTGAAGAAGTTGAAATCGTTGGTCTGACAGATGAACGCAGAAAAGTTGTTGTTACAGGTATCGAAATGTTCAGAAAGCTGCTGGATTATGCTGAAGCAGGCGACAACATCGGCGCATTGCTTCGCGGTGTCCAGAGAAACGAAATTGAAAGAGGCCAGGTTTTGGCTGCTCCCGGAACAATCAACCCGCACACCAAGTTTAAGGGTGAGGTTTACGTCCTGACTAAGGAAGAAGGCGGCCGTCATACACCGTTCTTCAACAACTACAGACCGCAGTTCTATTTCAGAACGACGGACGTTACCGGCGTTATCAAACTGCCGGAAGGTACAGAAATGTGCATGCCTGGCGATAACGTTAAAATGGAAGTTGAACTGATTACGCCGATCGCTATTGAAAAAGGTCTGCGTTTTGCAATCCGTGAAGGCGGCAGAACAGTTGGTTCAGGCGTTGTTTCAGAGATTGAAGGCTAATGAAAAAAGAGCTGCGGCAGCAGCTCTTTTTGTTATGAAATAAAACAGGATGTTGAAGCTTAAAATAAAAAGACGGTTCACCCGTCTTTTTATTTTGTGGCATCATTTACGGCGTTCCCTGCGCCTTCCGTCACATCTTTGACGCCTTCGCCAACGCCTTCCGCTGCGTCCTTGACACCTTCACCGACACCTTCCGTCACGTCTTTGACGCCTTCGCCGACGCCTTCTGCCGCGTCTTTCACGCCTTCACCAACGCCGTCAGCCGCATCCTTAACGCCTTCGCCTGCATCATTGGCCATGTTTTTGTCATTTGTAGTGGCTGATGGGGACGGGCTTGCAGAAGGAGCAGTCCCGTTGGGGCTGCAGCCACAGCTAGCCAGTGTGGATGCCATAAGCAATGTGAAAAATAAAATCTTTATATGTTTCATATCATTCTCCATTCCGCCGCTGATGGCCCTGCGGCATTTTATCAAAACCTTTGCCGCCTGCCATCGTTTTTAGGCGGTTTTCTTGTGATTGGTTTCGTATTTAGTATGTGTAATTTTAAAAAAATTATAAAAAAATTTATTTTTTTGGGAACAAAATGAACCAACTGCCGTCTAATATAACAAATAAGCAAGAAAAGCTTATAAAACACAAAACAATGGAAAGAGGTAGATTGTAATGAAGAAGAAAATTTTATCAACGGTATTGGCATTGGGGATGCTGGCTTCGGCGGTTCCCGCAGCATTTGCAGAAGAAACGCCGGCTCCGGTACTTGCTGAGGACACGGCTGTTGTGGAACCGGAATTTAAAGCAAGCTATTTAAATGTCTCAGTAAAGGTATTGGAAAAAGGCGAGCTTTTACATACACAGCTCCTTGATACAGAGGGTGAAGAAGGATTGTATGATATCGCCATCGGCGATAATACGCTGATTTTCGATACCAAGGGCAATGCATTGACAGCAGATGATATTGAAAAGGACACTGTCATTAAAGCGTTTTACAATGCGAATAAACCGATGTTGATGATTTATCCGCCGCGGGTTACACCGGAGGTGATCATTGTTGAGACGGAAGCGGAAGAAGGAACGGTGCCCGGATCAGTTTTGGTAGATACTTTTGTCAAATCCGACTATGAAGGACAATTGGTAAGCAGCGACAATTTCCTGCGGTTTGAGCCAACTGAGGATTTGAATGTTGTAGATGCTGAAGGCAACAAATTTGAAGGCGATTTGGAAGGGCGCGACCTGGTTGTGTTCTACACCATCGCTACCATGAGTATCCCGGCGCTGACCAACCCTGAAAAGGTTGTCGTATTGGATGAGCAGGAAGAACAGGAAGAACCTGCAGAAGCAGTCCCTGTAACAAAGGTTTCTGTAAACGGCAGTGAAGCAGTGGAATTGGATTTGAGCGCGGAAGCAGAAGGTATGCTGCCTGTACGCCAGATTGCAGAGCTGATGGGTTTGGAAGTTCGTTGGGATAATATCGTGAATGCCGTAGCGGTTGGGACAGTCCAGATGGGCGTGAACTTCAATGTAGGCGTAAATTCCTATAACAAAGCGCGGATGACGCCGTTTGTCCTCTCTGCAGCGCCGATGCAGGTTGTAGAAGGGGATTATGCGGTTACCTATGTGCCCCAGGAGTTCTTTACAGAAGTGTTAGGTGCACAGATTACAACAGAGGGCGACACCCTGGTAATTACAACAGCTTGGTAATTACCACAAAATAATGAAAAAAACAGCGGTTTACCGCTGTTTTTTTAATGCGGATAAAATTGTCGTATTCCCTTTGCGGAACTGTTGCCCCACTGTTTTGAACCCGGCGGTTTGTAACATATGGATTTGATTTTCGATGGTGCAGGGCGTGTCATAATGAACGGATACATCATCCGGCAAACGTTGTTCCTTGCGCAGCCGCGCATATGTGGCAAAATAAAAATCTTCCTCTGCCTGTTCCATGACCATGTAATCACATTCGATATAAACGCCGTCCGGCTTTAGCGCGGCGCAGATTTTCCGATACAGCGCGGTCTTTTGGCCATGGGTAAAATGATGCATGGTCTGGACGGAAAGGGCGCAGTCAAAAAGGCCCTGTCCAAAGGGGACGGCGCAGTAATCCCCGCAAATCAGGGTGAGCGCCTTGTTTGGGTATTTTTCTAAAAGCTTATCCAGCATTGCCTGCGTTAGATCAACGCCTGTCACCTTTAGGTTTGGAAACAGCCTGAAAAGCCCGTCCAGCTCCAATCCCGTGCCGCAGCCCAAATCCAGCAGCGTTTCACAATCCTTTGGAAGCAGCTGCGCTAATTCCGCATAGGCTTCCCGACAGCCTTCCACCTCCTCCAGCATATGTGCATCGTAAATATCGGCCCGGGCGGTGAAAAAAGCGCGCATTTCTTCCAATTCCAAAGGCGCCACCTCCTATATATATTGAAAAATATCCGGGTTGCCCGATGCTACAACTTCGAGGCCATATGGGCGCAGCAGCTTCGTGAAAAGTTCCTGCACTACGATTTCCGTGGGATAGTGCCCCGCGTCAATCACCGCAATGCCATCCAGCACCGCATCGATGCATTGGTGGTATTTTAAATCCGCCGTGACCAGTACATCCGCCCCCATCATCCGCGCTGTGGGGATCAATTCCCCGCAGCCGCCGGAGCCGATGGCAACGCGGCGGATTTGCCGCACAGGGTCGCCCGAAAACCGCAGGCCGGGCGTTTTGAGGAGCGCTTTGGTACGCTGGGCAAAGGCCGAAAGCGGAACCGGCTCCGCTAAATTCCCGATCCTGCCAAGCCCCGTGTCCGGCCCGTTCGGTTCTATAATTTCCGTCTGTTCCAATTGGAACAGTTCCGCCAAATAGGCGTTGATGCCGTGTTTTGCGGTATCCAGGTTGGTGTGTGCCGCGTACACGCAAATATTGTTTTTGAAAAGCGTTTCCAGCATCCGCCCCGTTTCCCTGTCAGAACGGACGGATTTTGTGCCGCTCATCAATATTGGATGATGGGATAAAATCAGGTCTGCGCCGCATTTTTCGGCTTCTGCGGCCACCCCGGAATGCACGTCCAATGTGACAAGGACTTTTTTGATCTCCCGGTCCGGGCTGCCGGCCAGCAGCCCCACGTTGTCCCAGTCATAGGCCAGCGCCGGGGGATATTCTTCTTCGATGCGGTCAATCAATGTTTGAAGCAGCATGGTTTTACATCCTTTCCAATTGCGCCAGCAGCGTTTCATAGTGCTGCAGCAGTTCAAAATCGGGCTGTTTTGCCCGCCGCTGGCCCGCAATGATTTTTTGAAATTCCCGCCGTTTTTTCGCCCGCAGCGCATCAAAGCAGGGATGGGTTTTTAAATAGGGCGGGAGGTGGTAATCCAGCATGTGGAATGTCAGCCGGGTGGGTTGGATACGGGCTAAAATTAAGTTATAAACCCGGTGTTTTTCCACCCCGATGTCTTCCCCTACAATGTCAAAGCCATGTCCCAGAAGCCATTTTCGCAGTTCGTATTGGGCGTTCATGGGCTGCAGGTATAGGAGCGCCTGCCCGATGGCGCCCCTGCCTGTGTCTAAGATCGCGCAGATTTGCGTCCCCCCCATACCGGCAATGACGATGACGTCTGCCTCGTTGGCCTGCAGCGGCGCGAGGCCGTCCCCCAGGCGCAAATCGATGCGCCCGTCCAAGCCGGCGTCAGCGACATGGGATTTTGCAATTGCCAGGGGCCCTGCGTGGACGTCTGTGGCGATGGCGCATTCAATTTGCGCCTGCTCCAGCAGGCGGATGGGCAGGAACGCGTGGTCCGTCCCAATGTCGGCCATGCAGCGGGCGTGTATTCGTTTTGCGATCATGTCAAGTCTGGGTGGAAGCATGATTGATAAATCCTCTTTACAAAATCGTTACGGGTTCTTTACAATTCATCGGGTTATCCACAGGTGTGGAATTTTTTTCTGCGATTTTCCAGCATAAAAACCGCAGATTTATCCCGTTTTTTTGCGCTTATCCACAGGCCTGTCCAGCAGGTGTGGATAAAAAGGTCAATTTTCTGTAAAATTTACATGGATTATATG
>DVND01000118.1 GCA_018714645.1 Candidatus Avimonoglobus intestinipullorum | reverse complement strand
CCGAAATTAACTTACATTTATCTGCTCTGGTCGTATACGTCTCAACGCTGCCATCCGCCGTCAAAAGCTTCAAAATACAGGCCTCCCCAAGATCATCCGGGCTGACCCGCAGGACGGCGGCATAATTTTTTGTGCCTGTGCTTGCCGTCACCTCGATCAAATAACCAAAATAGTCCAGCTTTACGGTGTATTCTTCCCCAAGCTTCAGCATTTCGGTTCCCAAGGCGTTTTTCCCAATGATGTATTCCGCGCCGCCGATTGAAACGGTTGCATCGCCGCGCCCTTCACTGACGCCGCTGCCATCCATGGTTCCGGTGACGCTTTCATCCGAAATATGGATCTGGATGACTTCCTTGGAACCCTCGGCATAATACACGCTTATAATATGCCCTGCGCTGACCGCATCGAGCGACACCCGTTCGCCGTCCACAAAATATGTAACCGTACGGCCCGCATCTTCTCCGACATTTATATAGGCCCTGCCGTTGAGCGTCCCGTTTTTCAGATAAATCCTCTCATCCGCAACGCTCACGCTGGAGACGGAATAACTCTCAAAGGCGTTGATACGCACGATGTCATAGCCGCCCGACGCCCCTGAGGAAATGAAGGTGATTTCCCCATAGCGCTGATCCAGCAGCGCGCTGTCAAATTCGACCGCGACGCCATTGTAAATAAAGCACATATCCTGTCTCAGTGTTACCCGTTTGTTGTCGCCGTAACGGAAGGTCATCCCTTCCACCGATTCTATATCCTCGCAATTCACGGTAAGCGTATCGGTATCCCTGGCGGCAACAGCATAAATCACCGTTTCCTCGCTTTCGGAAGAATCCGTGCAGACCGCCTCCACACTGTAGCCCAGCAGTTCACCCGCATAGGAATCCCCCTCCAGATAGGTGGTATCATCAATCACCATATAGCCTTCGCTGGCCGCATCGCCGGAGTAGTACAGGGAGGTAACGTCATTCGCCATCACCCTGCCCTTGACCAGCTGCCAGCCGCGGTAATACAGCGCCGTTTTGTCCGCGCTGGGCCGGAACCCGACGTTGATCCCCGGCACGCCGGTCATCTCCATCAGGTTACAGAAAAAGGAATTATACAAAATTTTCGCAAGCTCGCCTTTTGTAATCCCTTCTCCGGACAGGGTAACGCCATCTAAAAGCCCCGCAGCCTGTGCCGTGGCCATGATGTCGCCGCCGCCCGCATCCAGATACGGCTTGTAGTTCAGAAGATACAGCATCAGCCGCAGCGCTTCTTCAGCGGACGCTTTTTCCTCCGGATAGAACATCCGGTCTTCACCCACTGTAATCCATCCAAGGGCGACCGCCTCGTCAATCTCCGCAAACGCATAGTAATCTTTGGGGACGTCGGTAAAGCGCTTCTGCCGGTCTCCTATGCTGCTGTTCCGCAGCGTCATGATAATGCGCACCAGCTCTGCGTTATCGACCAGGTCGTCCGGGAAAAACTGTTTGCTGTTTTCGCCTTCCATGAGCCCGAGCCCCGTAACGAGGTCTATGGCCTTGCTGTAATCCTCCACATCCTCCCAGCGCGCCGCAAGGACATTGAACTGCGCCGCGAAAACGGAAAGCGCCAAAAGCAGCGCCGCAGCCATTTTGTTATATTTCATCCGCATCATTGTATACCTCACTTAATATATAGTCGATCGTTTCATCGTCCACGCTGAAGTCCTGTGACGGGTCGTAAATAAAGCTTATTCCCGACACCGTATACACGTCCCTTCCGAGAAAATCACAGAGCGTTTGCAGCGGGATGTAGGAATATCCGTCAATCAGCTTCATGCTGACGCCGAATTTCCGCTCCACACCATCAAACGAAACGATGTTGCCATCGGTTTTGAAGCTCAGGCTCTGGCCGTTTTGGTTGGTCAGGGTCGCTGTCTTTGTTTCCCCATCGTATGCAACTGTGCCGCCCATGGCCGTAGCCGTTGCCCGCAGCGGCACCATGATCCTGTTGTTGTCGCTGTAAGATTCAAACGCCTGGGTCGTCCCGTTGCGGTAGAGGGTGCCTTCGCCCTCGCGGAAGAATGTCAGGTTGGAAATCAGATAGCTCTTGTCCTCTCCGCGGATTACCGGGACTTTATACACCGTCGTATCGCCCCCTGTAAAATAGGCGTTCCCTTTGGAATCCAGCCCCGAGAACTGGCAGTTTTCAAGCCCTTCCGGCATGCCGCATACAACCTCCAGCGTTTCCGGGTCGACAATCGTGCCGGTTATAAACAGATACCCCGACATGGGATCAAACTGCATATAATACTCATGCCAATACTGGGAGTTGGGGCCTGCCGATATTTCAAATTCCGTCCCATACACATTCTGCCGCACGACCTCCAACGTTTCCGGGTCCATGACAAAGTACGCGCCTGCCACGGCGCCGTAAAGCATACCGTCCGGCCCAATCTCCAGGCCATGCACCGCAACGATGCTGCCGTTGATCCCGGGGATCTTGATCTCAACGTCTTTTACAATCTCGCGCGTGTTGATATCAAACGAAAACACATGCGCAATTTTTTCCGTCGGCGTGGAGTTCGTGCCGCCGGTGACGGTGGTGGACGCATACACGATGTTGTCCTTATGCGTCACAGACAAGATTGACTGCCCGGGGATGATATTGCGGTAGATATCCGTCTGATACGTGTCCAGATCGATGACGCTCAGGGCGCCGCCGATGGTCTTCGCCTCTGAAAGCGTCCCAATGACCAGCTTGTTGTCCACAATGTCCATGCCAAAGGGCCGGTCCTGCTGTTCGCCGAGATCCGCAATCAGCTTGGGGTTCGTATCCGAATACGCGTCCCCCGCCGTGAGGGAATACGGCTTTGTGGAATCCATTTCATAGATCAGCGCGCCGGCGTAGTCGCCATGGTAGACCATGCCCGTTTCCGGGTTGGAGACGAACCCCTCTCCCTGGGCGCCGGCATAATATTCCTTCTCGCCCGTTTCCGGGTCTATCACAACGCCGTTGGAACCCTTAAAACCCATGACATATACCCTGTCGTCGCAGCCGACATGTGAAATCCGGTTCTCCAGCGGGCTTCCCGTGAGCATCACGTCGATCCGCTTCATTTTGCTGGTCTGGGTGTTTAAAATATAAACATTGCCGTTATACTGCGCCGTCAGGAACGAGTAGCCCGGGAAATCCGGGTGGTCGAATTCGATGAAATACCCATTGCCGCGCAGATGCGACCCGTATTGTAAATCCGGATAATCGACAATTTCCAATGTTTCCACATCGATGCTGTGGAAGCAGTTATCCCAGAGGAAATAATATTTCCCTTCGTGTATATCAGTCATGCCGGAGGTTTTGAAGTGGAACGTCTTATCCACCCATTCTTCATTTTCCGTGTCCCAGATATAGCAGGTCTGTTCCATGCCCTCCTCGGTCAAATTGGCAAAAATATATTTCCCGCCGGCATAAATATAGTCGATCGTCTTGATTGGGAGGTCGTTCGGGTTCGGGAGCGCCGTCATCTCGCCGGTCTCCTTATCCACACGGTAGATGTGCGTGCCCGCGCCGTCGCTGCCGGCATAAGCGCCGCCGATGTAGATGTAATCGCCCAGGATATCCGGCTTGCCCACACTGTACACCTCCGGTGAAAGTGTGACAAACGTCCGCATTTCCTTCGTTTCCGGATTGCAGCGGAACAGGTTGCCGGTGAAATTCACCGTGCCCCAAAGCACTTTCTCCTCCTCGTCGTAAATGAGGCCGTTGATGTTCCCGCTGCGGTTGGTGGGCGCCGTACCGATCAGCACCGGCTCTTTAATCCGTGGGTCATACTGCACGACCTTGTTTCCTACGTTAAAGTAGATCACGCCGTCATTTGTGACGCAGCCGTTATAGCAGTAGCCTGTAAAGTCCAGATAGAAGGTATGTATGATTTCCTCCGCATTGATATCTATGACCTGTACGATGGCCTGCGTGGCGCCGGAAACCGAAACCAGCGTGATCGGGCGGCCGTCCTCGTA
Source organism: Candidatus Avimonoglobus intestinipullorum (assembly GCA_018714645.1). Lineage (GTDB taxonomy): Bacteria > Bacillota > Clostridia > UBA1381 > UBA1381 > Avimonoglobus > Avimonoglobus intestinipullorum. The sequence goes on along the minus strand of DVND01000118.1, from coordinate 17,588 downwards.
GCTTGTGAGCGAACGCTCGGTATATGCCGCTTCCAGCGTCGGCCCGTAGGAAATGGGCTCCCCGTATCTGATTTCCTCACGCTCCTGCGTCTCCTGTACCTCTTGCGTCTCTTCCGCCAGCGCGTACGGGCAAAGCATGGCCATACATAAAACAAGCGCTGTAAAAACGTATAATTTTCTCCTCATAGTACGCTCCTTTCCGCCGCCCCGCGGCGGCACAAATTCGATGTGGAACAAAAACAGGCAAATTGCCCTTATTGGGGGGCGGCCTGCGCCGCTTATTGTTCCCACGTCCTCTCTCATCTCGTTTCGCTGTCAAACAGCGGGCGCATACCTTCCGCGCTGTCCCAGACAAACACGCGCGCGCCGGAGGGGATTCCCGCCTTCAGCGTCTCGCGCGGCCCGGGTTCCAGGACCGTTTCTTCCAAGGCGGTCAGCCTTCCGTCCGCATACTGCGCCGCAAAAACCGACGCCGCGCCGCCATATGCGCCGCCGTTTACCGACACATAACCGTCCTGCGCGGAAAAGCTCGCCGCCCTGCCTACATTCTCTGTATTTTCGCCTATATAGAGATTATCAATGTACAAAATCTCATTGCGTGTATCATAACGATTGCTCTGGCTGAACGCCTCGGGGGTCGTATCCGCATTTGTGAGGATGCAGAAGCAGGAAACACCGGCCCGCGTCAGTTCGGAATCGCTTTTCAGCCCCGCAGCCACCAGCTTTTCGTCATAATAAACGTCATACGTGACGCCTTCTGTGTCGGACAGCGTGTAAACCGCCGCGATATTGTGCCACTCGTCCTTCCCGCATGTCCCCACCATTTGCCCGCCGGCATAAATACGGCCGCCTTCAAGGGAGACCGCACAATCAAAGCCGCTCTGCGCGCCGAAGCGCGGGCAAATCAGATAGGCCGTCAGCGCATCGTTTTTGATCATAAAATCCATGTCCACAGCAATTGTGGTATTGTTCAGATAGTCCGTTCCGATCTCATCCCTTAAAATGTTGAAACCGTTTGTGTATCTGTTAATCACTTTATCGCCCATCCCCACGCCAATGCTGATGACCCAGCCGAAGCCGCGGTCGCCCGCGGTTCCCGACGGGCCGGCCTGCGTATGGTAGCGGTATATGTCCTTGTTATTTACAGCAAAGCCCGCCGGTGTATCGGAGGCGTCGTCAAAATCCCAGAACATGCCGCGTATGTTGTTTTTTTGAATCGGGATGCTGTAAATATCGGTATTTGCATCGACAAAATATGCCTTGCCGCCGGAAATCCCGGCAAATTGACGGCCTTCCGGCGCGCTGTCGACGATTTCAAGCGTTTCCGGCTCGATGATCGCATTTGTCCGGAAGAGATACCCGTCGTAAAATTCCATGTAGTATTCATGCCAAATCTGGGACGTCGGGCCATCCGCAACCTCGAAATCGTCAGAATAAACATTGTACCGCACGATTTCAAGGGTGTCGGGGTCCATCACAAAGTCCGCCCCCTGCACCGCCCCATAGAGCATGCCGTCATACGGCGAAATCCGAAGCCCGTGCACCGCGCCGATGTCCGCGCTGACGCCCGGCAGCGAAAATTCCACATCGCGTATCACCGCGCCGGTATCCATATCCACGCTGAACACGTGCGCCGCGCCGTCCGCAGGCTCCGAACCCGCGCCGCCGCAAACGGTCGTCCCACAATATATGATATTCCCTTTATGCGCCGCTGTCAATATGGAGTGGCCTGGTATTATATTCCTGTAGGTGCTGCCCTCGTATGTATCAAGGTCGATAACCGTCAGCGCCCCGCCGCTTTTCCCACTGGCGGGCAGCGTCCCGACGATCAGCTTCCCGTCGGCAACATCCATGGCAAAGGGGCGGTCCTGCTCGTCGCCAATGTCATACACCAGCCTTGGGTTTACATTGTTTTCAAAGGGCTTTTCCATGTCCAGCTCCCAGATCTCCGCGCCCGGGTACACGCCGATGTACAGCTTGCCGCCGTATGACACGGCGCCCTCGCCCTGGCCGATGTAAAACCGGTTTTTCGTGCCGGTTTCCGGGTCGTACTGCACGCCCTCCGAGCCCATAAACGCCGTTACGTACACCTTGCCGTCCGCGCCGACGCGGGCAATCCGCCGCTGGGCGGGGGCTTCCTCCAGCGCCACGTCCAGATGCTTCGTTTTGCCCTCCTCCGGCGAAATCACATACAGGTTCCCGTTATACTGGGCATTCACAAAGCATTCCCCCGCAAACGCTTCGCAGGTGACCGGCAGGCCGTTCCCCCGATGGTAATTCCCGCCCGTTAAGGTTGGGTAATCGGTGATTTCAAGGGTTTGGATATCAATCCCATGGTATATCCCGCCGCTTAAGTAAAACAGCTTGCCCCCGCAGGGGTCGCTCATGCCGTTTTCATTGAAGTCGATGGTTTTATCCAGCCACCGGCCGGTTTTTGTGTTATAAAAATATGCGTGTTTTTCTCCCGAATACCCGGTCAGCTGCGCGATGATGTGGTCGCCGCAGGCATAGATATGCCCCACGGCCGAAATCGGCTCCGGAAGCGGGTTGGAGACCGGCTCCGCCGCACCGGTGGACGGGTTGATTTTATACACATAGGTGGACGCGCCGTCGCCGCCGTTATACGCGCCGCCGGCATAGACATAGCCATCCAGCACCGCGACGCCGCCCATGGCGTATACATCGGGCAGCTGATACAACGGCGAAATCGCGCCGTCCTTATATTGGTAAACATACCCGTATGCAGACGTCACGCCGTAGACCGTGCCGTCCTCCGCCGCAACGATCCCGTTTGAATTGCCGCTCCATGTGGTTGGGACATAGCCCGCGTTGGTGATGCTTTTTGTTTCCGGCGAATAAATAATCAAACTGCGGCCCACGCAGCAGTACACTGTCCCGTCCGGCGCGGCGCAGCCGTACCACATCGTCCCGGTGATGCCGGTGTGGAACGTGTGCAGAAGCGTTTCCGCATCGATATCCACCACCTCAATGATGGTCTCCGCATCGCCCGCCACCGCCGTTACGATGATCCCCCTGCCGTCCTCCACCGAGGAGATGCCGCGGCAGATGTAATTCACCGTAATGCCGCTGCTTTCATATTGCTCCGCCCCGTATTCCATCCAGCCGCCCCATGCGGACGCGGCGGGACAGCAGAGCGCAAAGCATGTGAGTATACTGATCAGGATTTTTTTCATGGATGTTCACCTAAATCCGCGGCGCAGGACGCCATCGGCGCAAAGGCCTTTGCACTGATGGCGTTCCGTATGCCGCAATGTACTTTATTTTACCGCCGCTTCAATCAGCGGGGTTAAATTCTGCATGCCGTCCAGGGCGATGAGCTTGATGGTGTTGCCCTCTTCATAGCTGTCAAACGCAGCAGATACCGTTTCTACATCCAGCTGTTCCAGGTCGAAGTCATACAGCTTCGCCTCTTTGAGGGTCTGCCCGTCGTACAACGCGACGACCGCGGTGCCCGCCTTGTTGAAAATCCCGGCATTGATGACCGCATCGTCGCCGTCAAACCCAATCTCAAACGCGCTGTTCCTATAATCGGTGTCGATGCCGATGTAAACATTGTCCATATGGAAATACTCGTTTCTGGTACTTACATCGTCCGCGCGCATGCCCGCATATTCCGGCGGCGTATGCGCGTCGATCAGGGTGGAAATGGCGTTGATCCCGCCGGTATAACCGTTGAAAACGTCGTTAATCACCAGCTCGCCGTCTAAGTACACGTCCGTCAGTATGCCGCCGTCGTAGAAGTTATAGGTGGCCGCGATGTTATACCAGGTGTTGGGCGCAAGCACCACGCCGTCCGCATACGTCCCGCCGCAATACAACCGGTTGTTTTCAAACCCCACGAAATTGGGGGGGTTTTTGCCCTGCCGCGGGGCTACCAGCCAGCCGAACATGGTCTCGTTGTCATACTTGAAGTCAAAATCCACCTGGATCGTCCCGCTCGTGATGGTGACGGTTTCCAGATCCGGCGTCAGGTAGATGTTGTACCCGTTTTTGTTATGGTCCATGGCGCTGCCGCCCGGATTTGTGCCCGGATGCGTCACAAAGGTGAAATCCAGGTCGGTGCTGTCCGTGTTATACGCGCCCGCCCCGCTGGGCCGCCGGACATTGTGCTTAGAGTTTAAACTGAACGGCGTATAGGTCGTATCGCTGCCGTTGAAGTCATAGAAGTACGCCAATTGGGGCGTGAAGCTATAGGAAACATCCCCCGCCTGATCCGTCATAAACATCACCGCATACTCGGCGTATTCCTCCAGTTCCGCATCCAGCTGCAATTCCACAGTCCGCGCATCAATCATAGTCGCTTCCGTAACAATCGCTCCCGGAAAACCATCGCTGTTGGAAACGATGAAGTCCCCCGCCGATGCGGCTTCTATATCCTGATTGAAATGCACGGTCAGCCGGTCCATCCGCTTGTTTTCCACCGCATTGATCCCAAAGTCATAATCAACCTTTGTCAGGTCCGTCCCAATATAGAGGTTATCCAGATAGATCTGCTCGTTCCGTCCGGCTGGGTAGATTCTGTTTTGAAACAGGGCTGTATTTGTCAACGGGGACGCCAGGGAAGCAAAGCTCTTAATCTTGTTTGTATAGTCGCAGTGCAGCCCTTCCGCCTTGAGCTCGCCGTTTAAGTACACGTCGGCATACAGCCCGTCCGTGGACGAGTGCGTGTATTTCACGGCCACATTGTGCCACTCATACGGCGCCACCGTCCCAATGTCCGTGGAGCTCAAGACCGTTATAGTGTTGATACCGGTCGACTTGTCATAAGCCCGTTCCTCAGTCACGCAGACGAGCTCCCCGCCCTGCTGGAGCTTAATGGCCAGCGGGTAGGTATGCCGCCGCTCCTTACTGGCCATCCTGGGCGACAGGATGTACGCAATCATATCCTCGGCGTTGCGGTACATAAAGTCCACGCTCATGACAAAGCTGACGTCAGCAATGCGGTTCTCGCCCACCAACGATTCGTTCAAAAACTCAACGCCGTTGGCATACAGGTGCAGCGATTCTTCGCCTGCGGTGCCGTTGGCGAATTCGGAGGGCACATAGCCAAAGGCGTAGTCCCCCGCTTCCCCGCTGGGGCCGGCAACGGAGCCTGCCGGCACCTCCCGGCCGCCGTTGGCCCAGGCGAAATCCGTCCCCGCCGCAGGCAAAACGGAGGTGTCGTTAAAATCAAACGTGTACTCAAAGGTTGTTGTTTCTGCAGCCGCTGCAGGGATAAGCGCCGCCGCCATGGCAAGGGAAATCAAACCGGATAAAATTCTTTTCTTCATTGTTTTCTCCTTTCCGTAATCAAACATGGGTTTATATATTTAATTCAGCTCCTGCTGATAACGCACATACGCGCTGTTATACGCCGCAATCACCTGGTCCAGATTCATGGATTGCAGCGTTGCAACGTAATTATCCCAGGTTGCGTCAACATCCTCTGCGCCCAGGATCCATTTCTGCTCCTGTTCCTTGCAGAAGGTCTGGATATCCGTCAGATGGGCGTTGATGACGTTCTGCTCTTCCTCCGTAAAGCCCAGGGAAGGCATCTGGGGCTGGACATACCCGTTGTCCAGATACATATTGAAGCCCTCTTTTGCGAGGTCGTTCATACCGGCCAGCTCGGCCTCAATGCGGTTGATGGCGCCAAATTCTACAACTGCACCCTCGTTCCGCAGATACGCCGGGACGCCGCCCTCGGCATTCAACACCTCGGGAACAAACTGGTATTCCCCGTTTTCAACCGTATAATCCTTTCCTTCGATACCAAAGCTGTGCAGAAGGGTCCCTTCCTCGCTGAGCCAGAAGTCAAAATATTCCATGGTGCGTTCGGGGTTTTTATTGTCCTTGGAAATCCCCCAGCCGAGCCCGTGCAGGATGGATCTGCCGATATCCTCCTTGACAACGCCGTTGATGTCCGCCGGCGGCGCCATCGGTACGAAATTCAGGCCGAAGCCGAGGTATTTGTCGTTATAGGACGCCGTGGACGAGAACCAGTCATGGGTCGAGCCGCCCAGGTTGCTGCTCAAAAGCTGTTCCCTGGACTGTTCGCCGCGGGTGTAAATCTCTTTATCGATCAGGCCTTCGCTGTACCATTTTGCCAGCTCCTTCACCGCGTTTTTGTAAGCCTCCTCGGTCGCGCCGTAGGAAATGCCGCCATCCGCATTGAGGTAGAAGCTGTTCTTTGCACCGAAAAGCTGATACAGGTCGTCCAGCACCCCGCTCCGTTTAAAGTAGGGGATTTCGTCCTGCTGGCCGTTGCCGTTGGGGTCTTGTTCGCGGAACGCCTTTAAGACGTTGTAATATTCATCCACCGTCGTGGGGGTTTCAAGGCCGAGCGCATCCAGCCAATCCTGACGGATAAAGAAGCCCATCGAGGGCAGATTCCCCAATCCGGGCTGCGCAAGCGTCCCCGGGATGTAGTAGATGTGGCCGTCCGTCGCGGTGGCCGCAACCTTCGCCTCCGGGCATTCCTCAAAGAACTTCTGGATGTTGGGCGCATGCTCCTCAATCAAATCCTCCAGCGGGATAAGCGCACCCTGCATGCCGTTTTCCTTCAGCTCATCGCCGGTATAGGCGATGATGTCCGGCAGGGTCCTGTCGGCAAGCATGGTCGAGAACGCCTGCGCGCTGCTGGAAATCGTTTCCACGGCGGTACCGTGCAGCGCCACGCCGGTTTTCTCCTCCGCCTCCTTGAAGATCGCCCAGTCATCGTCAAATACGCAGTAATCATAGATGTGCAGATGGACGCTTAAATCCAGATTTTCATCGCCTCCCGTCGTCTCCTTTTCCCCGCAGCCGGCCGCCGGCAAAAGAAGGATGCCGCACAGCGCCGCCGCAAGTACTCTTGTTGATTTTTTCATATTACCATTCCTTTCCGTGCAAAACGCACAAATTTTCAACCTTATGAACGCTTCCTCCGACTTATATTAACCCTTTACTGCGCCCACCATTACTCCCTTTACAAAGAATTTTTGTATAAATGGATAGAGGATGATCATGGGCAGCGTGGAGATGACGATGGTGGAAAAGATCGTCGTTTCCCGCGAGGTTACCGTATAATCGATGTTGGCAAGCTCGCTGTTGTTGGCCGTCATCTCCACAACGTATTTTTTCAGCAGCACCTGAAGCGGGATCTTGTTGGGGTCCTTTAATAAAATCATCGCCCAGAAATAGGAATTCCAGCGCTGAACGAAATAATAAAGCCCCACCGTTATGATCGATGCCACAGACAACGGCAGATACACGTTGAGAAACACCTTGAAGTCGGAAGCGCCGTCGATTTTTGCCGCCTCCTCCATGGAGTCGGGAATCGACTCGAAGTAGCTGCGCATCAGGATGACATAAAAGGTCTGCACAGCCCCCAAAAGCAGGATCCCTACGCGCGTATCCAAAAGCCCCAGGTTCCTGAAGGATATGTACGTGGGCATTGTCCCGGGCGCAAACCACATGCTCAGCAGTATCAGCCCGGTGATGAGCTTGCGCCCGCGCAGGCGTTTTTTCGAGAGCACATACGCGCCCAGCGAAGTCAGCACAAGGCTGAGCGCCGTCCCCACCACGGAGTAAAAAATCGTATTCGCATACGCGATCCATATGCTGCTGTCCGCAAAAAGCCGCCTGTACGCCTCCAGCTCAAAGTCCTTGATCCACCAGACCACCTCGCCGTTTGTAACCGCCGTTCCGGAGCTCAATGAGGCAACCAGCACGTACCACAGAGGGTAAAGGGTAACAAATACCACCAACAGCATAATAATAATGTTTATTGCATCAAAACATCTTTCCCCGAAACTTCTTTTCATTCTCATGCTGAATCCCTCCTTACCAGATGCTTACGTCGCTGAGCTTTTTCGATACGAAATTTGACGCCGCAACGAGCAGCAACGCAATCACGCCGTTGAACAAATCCACCGCAGCCGCATAGGAATAGTTTGAATCCACGAGGCCCGTGCGGTATACATATGAGCTAATCACATCGCCGGTCTCATATGTAATGGGCTGGTACAGCAAAATAATCGCTTCCGAGCCGACGGTCATCATGCTTCCCATCCTGATAATCAGCATGATGGCAATCGTGGGTAAGATGCCCGGCAGCGTAATGTGCACCAGCTTTTTCCACCGGCCCGCCCCATCTATGGCCGCCGCTTCATACAGCTCGCTGTCGATGGAGCACAGTGCAGAGGTATAAATAATCGTGCCGAAGCCGACCCCCTGCCACGCCGTCATGATTACGTAAATAGAACGGAAATACTCCGGCTTGGTCAGAAAATACACCCTGTCGAACCCCAGATGGTCCAGCAGTACGTTGATGATGCCCGCCGTGGGCGATAAAAACGTTACCACTAACCCGGCAACAACAACGGTGGAAACAAAATACGGCAGATAGGATACAGTCTGCACGAAGGTTTTCATCCGCGCTGATCGCAGCTCGTTCATCAAAAGCGCCAGAACGATGCTTGCCGGGAAGACAAAGATGATCGAATACACGTTGATCAGTATGGTGTTCCTGATGATACGGTAAGCATATGGGCTTGAGAAGAACGCCTTAAAATGTTCCAGCCCCACCCACGGGCTATCCCATATCCCGACATACGGCTGGTAATCCTTAAACGCAATCTGTATGCCGTACATCGGGAAATAATAAAACACCGCGAACCATAAAAGGAACGGGACAAGCATCAGATACAGCTGCCTGTCGCGAAAAAGATCCCGTTTTAAAGTGCCGCGCCTTTTCCCAACCGGGCGCGCCCCTGTTGTCGCTAATTTTTTCATCGCTTGTCAACCTCCTACGTCAATTGTAGTTTAATATGCACAAACAAACAAGTTCTTCTTTTTGATTTTTAGGTCTATTTGCTATCATTTTTCGAATAAATATTAATTTTTAAAGCATTATGTAAAAAAATGAAGGGTTTGCTTTGTTTACTTTCCCCATAATTTATGCTATAATTTTTGTTGAAACTTGTTGATAAAAAATAAAGCGAAGATTAAAGAAAGGTACCCTGCATGTCCTATTTGAAAAGAATGTTTATAACAAATTTAATAGTATGTCTTTGCTATACGATCCTTTTTTCTGTGCTCTTATTTGTTTTTACGTCAAAAACCACCAGCACCGAAATTGATAACCGGGCGCAGGCGACGGTCAGCCAGATCGCCACATATGTCGACGGCTGCATCTCGAAAGCGCTTGACACGTCTGTATTAATAAATACAAATCCCTACATCAGGGCTTACGCAAACGAGTCCGAACCGGATTACCTGAACCGTATCAGCGTGCGCGATTTCCTGCTCTATTCCATCGGCTATCTCCCCGGCAGGGAGTCCATTGTCGGGATCACGCACGAAAATGACAACAGCGTAATCACCAACGATTCTTCCATGTATACCGGCGTATTTGCAAATACGCTCGGCATAACGGTATCCGAACTTGAGACGCTCAAGGCCGAGGCAAAAGCCGGCGGCAACAACTCCATTCATTACATCATTTCAAACGACAACGAAAAAAGCATCCTCACCATGCTGATCTGCGAACACAGCGCGTACAAGCAGCCGCTCTACATCTTTCTCGGTTTTAAAATGGAAGAACTGGTTTCAAACCATTCGGACGATATGCAGCTGCTGATTACCGTAGATGACGAGCTGCTTTATGCTACGCCCGGCGCGCCGGACGATCTGAAAACGGCAATCGTGAGCGGCGACATGCCAAAAACATACCGGATTTTCACCAGAAATTCCGAAGCCAATTTCCTGGGCAACCTGACCTATTATTCCGCCATGTCGAAAACGCTCTACCGGCAGAAATTGACTGATAATTATATATTTATATCGGTTATTTTCGCCGGCCTTCTGGCGCTTACCCTTTCGCTGGTATATCTGATTACAAAAAAGACCTATGCGCCGATTGTCGGGCTGCTGGACGCCATCGACGTGACCCGTCCGGATAAGCATAACAATGAGATCGATTACCTGAAAAACAAATTTCTCTCGCTGGCGCAGCAGAACGAGCAGCTCAGCACCGAGCTGGATCAATACAAGGAGCCGCTTGAGGAGGCATTTTTGAAGGATTTGCTCTATGGGAACCTCTCCGATGCGGCCATGCGCGAAAAACTGCGGCAATACGGCCCGCTCCCGTCCACAGGGCGTTTCATTACGGCAGTCGCCGAAATTTCCGACAGCAAAGCCCTGCTTGAAAGCACGCCGGAAAACAGTATCGGCGTGTTGGGCCGCACAATTACCGGAATGTTTTGCGATTATTTTTTCGGCTATGACTATTTCCGCATTTTAAAGCTCAGCCCGGACAAATACGCGCTGATCGCCTCCATCAAAGGCCTGGAGGATTTCAAACGCGACCTGCGCCGGTTCCTTCTCAAAACCAGCGAGAACACAGGGATCAGCCTGTTTGCATCGCTGGGCACCGAGGTTTCGGATATGCGCCGGCTCAGCGAGTCCTTTTCCGTTGCGCTGAACGTGGCGGAAAACCGCATCTACAGTATGCAAAACCAGATGCTGTGTACACCTGACGATGTGAGCGGTTTTATGGGCGGCAACGTCTATTATCCCTTTGACACGGAGGCCGCCATTATAGAAAATGCTGCATGCGGGAATATCGAGGCGCTGCACCAGCAGACCCGTATGCTGATCTCTGTAAATTTCATGCATAAACCCTTTTCGGCGGAGCAGTTTTCACAGTTTATATTTATGTTTACCTCCACGTTTAACCGCATCTTCTCCGCGCTCAACAAAAAATGCAGCGATATTTTCCCAGAGGATATGGTGATCTATCTGGAGCTGAAATCCTGCCGCGATCCGGGCGAGCTGCTGGAGAAAATCAACAGCCTGCTGGATCAGATCGCCGGCAGCGCCCAGACGCAGATGACAAGCATGGATTCGCACAGCCGCACGGCAATGCTTGCATTTATCGAAAACAACTATAAAAACGATATCTCCCTTTTGGACCTTGCCGACCATATGAATTTTTCCGCCGTGCATACCAGCCGGCTCTTCAAGGCGCTTGTGGGGCAGAATTTCAAGGAATACCTGACCCACTTCCGCTACGAAAAGGCAAAGGAACTCATACACGAGCAGCCGAATATAAAAATCAAAGACCTGGCCGCCGCGGTCGGATGCAGCAGCACCGCAATCCTGTCACGCTGTTTCGTAAAATACACGGGGATGTCGGTGGGACAATATATAAAAAACGCGCGCAAACAGTAAATATCAGGGCCGCCCCGCGGGAGTGTGGGGCGGCTTTTTGCGCGCAAAAAAGCCGCAGGAACAGTTCCTGCGGCCTTGCATGCCGATCGCCTGAAAATTATGGTTTTATTAAGCGGGCAGCAATGTCACTGCCGGCACATCTCGCATTCATATTCCCCGCTTCCCGCTCCTTCCAGCACGCTGCCGTCCGGCATCGTGATCACTGCCGTCCGGCCTTCCGGGAGGCTGACCTTCATCTTAAATTTGCCATCCTCCACCTTCCATTCGCATTCCGCCGCACTCCCAAAAGCAGCGCAAACACCTTTCGCATACCGCCTTTTCCCCACAAAGGGCTTGATGTATAATACGCCCTCTTCAACGGTCACGCCCAACACCTTGGCGGTAAATTCATAAAGCGCCAGGGAACTCCACGCGTGGCACTCGCTCCTTGAATGCTCCCCGGGCACCTCCGGCATGGTGGTGCAGCCCAGCTTTGTGAGGCCGCGCATGGCGTCCAGCTCCTGGTCGAACGCCGCATATATCCCCGCCTTCTCCATCGCCCTTGCGAGATAAAACATATACGCAAAGGTTGCCCGGCTGGTGAGCGCCTTTGATTTTTGCAGCAGCGCGGCCGCCTGCTCCCCTTCTACCAGGCCGCACAGGACGGCCCATATCTGTGTGTGCTGGCTGTAGTACAATTTTTCATCGGAATCGGAATAAAGCCCCTTCCCGCTGTCATAACAGGATTGCTGCACCGCCTGTTTGATGGCGGCGGCATATGCGCTGTAATCCTTTCCGCCGCCGCACCGCTCCTGCAGCCAGGCCATCTCCTCCAGGGCCTTTACGAGCATCAGGCTGTGGATGGCGGAAGGCCGGCGCGTAAGCTGCTGCCCGAAATCATATCCTTCCGCCCAGTCGATAAAATTCCAATAATTGCTGCGCCGTACCATCCCATCCTCAAGCCGGTTCAAAAACCAGTCCAGGATCCCGTCCGCTATATGCATATACCGCCCGATAAAGGCAAAGTCGGAAAACCGTTTCGCATGGGCGTGCAGCATAAAGATAAAGAACAGCGAAAAGCCCACGATATACTGCGGCTTCATGCTTGGGAACCGGCTCTGCGTAATTGTCCCGCATATATAGGACGATGCAAAATCGTCGATGGCCTTTCGCGCCAGGCGGTCGTCGTTCGTCAGCTGATAGGTGAACAGCATCTGCAAATGGGTGTCCATCGCATATTGCAGCTGCTCATAATACGGACAGTCCTCATAAGTCTCATGCATACAGCGGCGGAGCGTCCGCAGGCTGATCTCAAACAGCCGGTTATCCGTGTCGCTGCCAAAGTCGTAAGCGCCGCAAAGCTCCAGCGGATACCCCATTTCAATGTAGTCCATCTGCTCGATCCGCACGCCTTCCAGCTCTGCGCGGATATAGCGGAAGGTGCGGAACCACCAGCTCTCAAACTGGAACCCGTCCTCAATTTCTATGATGTCATAATCCCCTGTCACAATCCCGTTCTCATCGTCGCGCCTGCGTTTGATCCGCTCCCCGTTTTCCTCTATGACCTTGCTTTCGGCGTATATGAGCTTTGCGCGCCCGCGCCCGCTGAATTTTACGCGCACATATCCGCAGGTCACTTCCCCCGCGTCATAGATGCCACCCTTCTCATCCGCAAATGCGCGCTCTTTAAAATACATCATCGGGATAGGCCTTTTCCGCACGACCCACGGCCGCATCTCTGTATAGGTCGCGCCCTCATCATCAAGCCGCTGCAGGCCGCATAGTACAACCGCATTCCTATAGCGGGGTGCCTTATGGAATGCGGCGCCGATATGCTCGTTCATTCCTACATAATAGGATTCCTCCGGCTTGATCAGCCCCCAGCCCTGCTGTTTTGCGCAGAGCCAGCTGCTGTCAGCGGAAATTTCCACCCCGCCTGCGTTGCCCCATACCGCCAGTACCATTCCCCCCTCATGCATGACAGACGTCAGATGGGCGAACTCCTGCTCCGGGACATGCGCCGCAAGCTGCAACACCGAAATCTCAATCCGGTTTTCACCAATGCGCAAAAAGTCCGTGATATCCACCGTATCATAATATTTCAGCGCGGCCGCGCCCTTGCAAGGGCCCACCGCCGCAAGCCGCCCGTTGATATACAGCTTGTACCGCGCTTCTGCAAACAGGTTGAGCGTGCTTTTCGACACGCTGTCCAGCTGCACGGTTTTTACAAAGCGGTAGACCGCGTTTTCGTTATACACCATCTCATCGGAAGTAATTATATTGACCATTTTTTCAGTTCCTTTCCTAAAAAATTATCGCCGCCTGCAGGCCGGCAGCCCCGCAGGTTCTGCACTGCTGAAGGATAAAATACCTCATATATTTATTATTTACAAATTGAGCAATATGATGGAAACAACACCCATGCAAACCCCGGCTTTCTGATAAGCAGAGAGCTTTTCCTTATAGGCAAATACCGAAACCGCGGTATTTGCGATGATGCCCCCGCACGATATAATGGGAAAAGACAGGGACGCCGGCATCCGCAGGGCCAGCGCCATGACCAGCAGGTTCACGACCCCGTTGGCTAACCCGTAGACCGCATATGCCGCCGCTCCCGCTTTGAGGGCTCCCGCCATACTGCGTCTTTCCGTCAGGAGGGAAATCAGCAGGAGGGCAGCTGTGGAAATAAGCAACGCAACAACCATAAATTCATTTTTATACAGCCCGTCTGCGCTGAGCTGCTGCAGCCTTTGAATCACCGAGCAGGCTCCGTTGCTGGCAAAGGATAGAAACACAAAGACGATCCACCGAAGCGTGATCTTTTTTTCGCCCTTTTTTTCAAAATTTACAAACACAATTGAAACCAGCAGCAGGATAATGCCCATCACCAGAAAAACGGTCGCTGTTTCATCCAGGAATGCAAGACCGTATAAAGTCGGTATGATCAGGGAATAGGACGTAAACAGCGCCGTCAGGGACAGCGGCCCGGTTTTTACTGCATAGACGCCCGTCACCGTCGTGAGGCTGTAAGCAGCCGCAAACGCGGCCGCATATCCGAGATATGCGGGTGAAAAAGCAAAGGCGCCCCCCGTCATCAGCAGGAAAAACAACAGCGAACACGCGGTGCTTGCCCATGAGAACGTAAACGTCCCGCCGCTGACCTTTCCCGCGTACATTTTTTTTGTGACCATCTGGGCGGTTGTCCCAATGATAATGATTATTAACAACACTGCATTCATTGGTTTACCTCAATCCCCGCAAATGCATACGGCTGTATTTCCGATAAATACAGTTTATCGCCTTTCAGCTCTCCCGTGCAGTTTATAAAGCTTGCCGCCCCGTATGCGCCGTCAAGCTCTATGACGGGCTTCAAAACAGGGTCGGGGAACATATTCCAAAGCCCCACAGCCATTGCACCGCCTTTCTTCTTTGCCATGATATACAAATCCGGGTTCCCGTATGAATAAGCGGGCAGCCGCTTCCCGGAAAACCGGCGGATGCTGTCCGCAAGCTGTCTTGAACGCGCATAGCTCCTGTATATATTGCCGTTCCCAAAGTACGCATCAAACGTAAACACCAAAAATTTATGCCCGTTGTTGTTTTCATAAAAGAACGCGGCGGGTATTTTTTCTCCGGGGTCCAACGCGGTTTTCTTATTGATGATAAAATGGCTGAGCACCTGGCATGCGCTTTTGAGCCTCGTCCTGTATGCCATGATCCCGCCGGGGATATGGATATGCTGGTTATATGCGTCAAAAAATTCGGTTTCCGTCCGCACCCATTCCCCTTTGTGCGCAAGCCCTGTATCGATCCCCATGCCCTCTAAAATTTCAGCCGCCCGCATATCGATGATGATCCCGTTTTTCAATGCGTCCGCAGGGACGGAACGGATATTTTCATCAAACGCCGCGCCGCAGACGCCCGCGCCGTCATAAACGGTGGGGATTGCACAGTCCGCAAGCATCTTTGCGGCGGGCGAAAACATCACCCCGTCCACTGCGGCGCCCTGTTTGGCCGCCTCCGGCAGCCGCATGGTTTTCAGCTTGTCCAAAACCTCATAAACCCGCACGCCACATGCGGTTTTGGGCGCAAGATAAGCCTCGATCCACGCATAAAGCGCCCGGTTTTTGCAGTGAAGATCAACATAGCCGGTTTCATAGTCCGCCGACGCATGGTAATCCAGAACATATTTTAAAATGCCGTCCAGCGTCCCATCGGCGCGCAGCGCCATGTCAAAAAGCTCAAGATATGCGGCGGGACAGTGGTTTCTCGGCCTGGGGTAAACGTCGCCCTCGCCGAAGAGTTCGATACCGCCGCCGCACCAGCTCCGCTGCATCCGCTCAAATTCGATGATATTTTGCAGCCTTGAATCGTCATAACCCCTGTCTACCGCCCAATAGGGCGCGCCGATCAGGCGCATGAACGGCCTGGTATTGCCGGCGAGCGCTTTTGCAAGCGCCTCGGGATGGATCCCGTCATTCCCCCAGCTGGACATACAGGAACAAAACCCCATCCGGACGCCGGGGGTTTCCCGGTCGAGCGCTTCCCGCATGGAAGCTGCGAATTGCATCAGGCTTTCGCCGTTCGCCTGCATCCATGCATCACGGTATGCGTTCGCCCCGCCCGTTAACGCCTTATCCTTCAGTTCCTCGGGGGAAATATCTTCTTTCAGAAGCTCTTTTATCCGCGCCATATGCAGCTTGCAGGTGCAGCTAATGCTGCCCGATTGATGCCCAAACCGGAAGTCATCGTCAAACAGGATCAGGTCCACGCCGCATTTGCCCAAATCCGCAATATACTGCTGCATAAAGGCGACAAAATCCCGGTCCATGGGACAATTCGCGCCGGTCTCCCGGCCGTTTGCGCCCGTTATTTTTGTGTAAGGGGTCTCGCTGTCGCTCAGAAACGTCCACAGCCATACGCCAACTTCAAAGCCGTTGGATTTTAAAAAGCCGCAATTGTCCTTTAACATTGCAAATTCCGTTTTGCGCTCTTCGGGGTCGATGATGTGTTGGCCGATGGATAGGAAAACGCGTTGTGCGCTTGTTTTTTTCAATGCCGAAAGGACTTTTTCCCGTTCCTCCGGATTGCCGTAAAGCTTATTGTTAATGACGGGAACAGATATTTTATACATCGTCCGCCCCTCCTTGATCAAATATTTTCTCCATGACGCCGCCTATGGCCTGCGCCATGCACCAAAACCCCAAATCGTTGGGGTGGGTATTGTCCACCGTGCAAAAATCGGCGCCGGCGGCGCTGTAAATGGTTGCGCCGTCTACGAAATACACGTTCCGGTCCCCCCGCTGCACCGCATTGCTGTAGGTTTTATAAATAACGTCTCTGCGCGCCGATCTCTCCTGTTCTCCAAAACTCCTGTCGGCGGCGCTGACAAGGATGATTGGGAGCAGCGGGCATTGTTCCCTTACCCACAAAAAGAACCGTTCATGCGTTTTTTGCAAAGCATCGGCGTCCGGCGCATTGTGGTCATAATCGAAAACAAGCATGCGCTTCTCCATGTGCGCGATATATGCTGCCAGCTCCTCTTCGGCGAAGCACCCGCCCGAAAACCCGAGATTGACGAAATCGCAGTCAAAGCGTCTTGACAAAATCGCGGGATAGGCGTTCCCTGGATGGGAGGCGCATCCGCCCTGGGTGATGGAACTGCCGTAAAATACGACAGGCGCTTCGTTTGCATAAGGCCTGGCGGGGCAGAGCCGCGCAGACGCTTCGAGCGCAATGTACACCGCATCCACATCGTTATACAAAGGGAAATGGATGAGGATCTCACGCATGGCCCTGTCCGGGAAGCTGTACCCTGAAGCATATCCGTTTTCCCCCATGCCATTGTCGGCATACTCCCCGTTCACATTGATCCCCGGGCGGAATACATTACAGTATTTGCCGTCGGCGTACAGGTCAAAACAAGACGTCCCCGTGAGCGGCATATGCGGCAGGGTATTGACCGCAGGCAAAACACACTTCAAAATAATTCTTTGGGAATCGGTTTTAAACCGGACCCGTATCCCGGACGTATTTTTGTACAACGTCCTCACGGATTGATTATCCATTTTTTCCGCAAAGCCTTTGGGAAGCCTTTTAAAATCCTTTTCCCCGTCCGCCCTGCATAAACCGTACAGCGCAAACCCTTCGCTATTCACGTCAAAAAATTGCATACCGTCAAAGTCATAGGAATTGGCAAAATTTTTATCAATTTTTGACAAATCCATCCGTTTCGCCTGCCTTCCGTTCACTTCATATCACATTGCAATTATATTGCAAAACCCATCAATCCACAATACCATATCTTATCTATTTTTTATAATATATTGCACTTTATTAAAAAAATATTGAAAAAATTAATTAAATAGCTTATAATTTTAACAGGTGATCCTAAT
>DVND01000117.1 GCA_018714645.1 Candidatus Avimonoglobus intestinipullorum | reverse complement strand
TGATGCGCCTAAAGTTTGATAAAACAAACTAAATCGGCACGGCCATAGAAAAAGAACCTTCATCCGGCGTTCAGCCGGATGAAGGTTATGGTGTGACCGGGGTTATCTCCGTTACGGTATAGCCCGCGCTGCTTATAATGCGCCTGAGCATATCTTCCGGAAGCTGGCGCTTCATATGGACAACTGCGGAATGTTCCTTTAAATGCACTTCGGCCCAGGCGCCGTCCTCCGCATTGATTGCATTTTCTACCCGCTCCTTGCAATGGCCGCAGGTCATCCCCTGTATTCCAATTTGGACGCAATAGGGATAGTGGGCAGGATTTTTATCACGCACCCGGACCTTTTTCTGTTTATCCACAGTGGCCCCGCAGCAGCCGGAGGACAGCTTTTTCGCATAACTCCGGATTGCCACGATGCCAATCAACACCAGGGCGATCATAATAAGTACTGTTCCCATAACCAACTGCTCCTTTCATATGAAATGATCATAGTTAGAAACAACTAACTATGATCATTATAGCACACGGCAGAGCGGATGTCAATAGGGAGTGGAATACTGCCGTCCGGGAAAAACCGCGTATTTTCAGTTCTTTCGCCATTTCAGCAGCAATGCGGAATTGATAATGACAAGTACGGAGCCGGCGTTATGTACCAATGCGCCGACGACAGGATTCAGGATGCCCGTAAGCGCCAGGGCAATGGCGAGAAAATTCAGCCCCATGGAAAAGGTCAGATTTAATTTGATGGTGTTCATCATTTTTTTTGATAACGCCAGCAGGTGGGGCAATTCCTTCACCTCGTCATCCACCAAAACGATATCTGCCGCGTCAACGGCAATATCGCTGCCGGCGCCGCCCATGGCGATGCCGACGTCCGCCTTCTTCAAAGCCGGCGCATCGTTGATACCGTCGCCGATCATACATACAGCGTGCCCGTTTTTCTGGTATTCTTCAATTTTTTGCAGCTTATCCTCCGGCAGGCAGCCGGCGGAAACCTCTGAAATATGTAGTTGTGAAGCAATCGCATTTGCTGCATTCGCGTTGTCGCCCGTGAGCAGCACCGGCGCCACCCCGATTTGCAGCAGGCTGTTGATCATTGCGGGGCTTTCTTTGCGCAGTGTGTCCGCCAGTGCGATAAAACCGGCAACTGTGCCGTCGACAGCGGCATAAATCATGGTGCAGCCCTGCTGTTGATATTCTTCTGCCCGCGCCTTCGTTTCATCCGGCACCGTCAAATTCTGATCCAGAAATAAGGCCTCATTGCCCGCTAATACCGTTTTCCCATCCACTTCGGCCGAAATCCCCCGTCCGGGAAGCATGGAAAAGTTTGTTGCAGAAGCAATGGGCGCGCGCTGTTTTGCTTTATAGGAGCGCACGACCGCTTTTCCCAAGGGGTGCTCTGACAACAGCTCCGCCGCTGATACATATGCAAACAATGCCTCCTCCGGGACTGTCTCGGAACAGGAGTACACCGCCAAAACCTCCGGAACGCCGTAGGTGAGCGTCCCCGTTTTATCAAAGGTGAGCTTATCCGCCTTTGCCAGGCGCTCCAACGCATCCCCTTCGCGCACGAGGAACCCGTGCTTCGTCGCGTTGCCGATTGCCGCCATGATTGCCGTGGGCGTGGCAAGCACCAATGCGCAGGGGCAGAATACCACCAGCACCGTAACCGCGCGGATGAGTTCCCCTGAAATCACCCACGCCGCTGCAGCGGCAATCAGCGCGGTTACAACAATCCATGTGGCCCAGCTGTCAGCCGTCCGCACGATTTTTGCTTTCCCGGCGTCTGCGGACTGCACCAGGCGGATCATGCGCTGTATGGAACTGTCCGCGCCCACCTTTTCCGCGCGCATTTCAAAAGCGCCAAATTGATTGACCGTCCCGCTTGATACGCCGTCTCCAACGCCCTTGTCAACAGGAAGCGATTCCCCGGTCATTACCGCCTGATTTACCGACGTCTGCCCTGAAACGATAACGCCGTCCACCGGGATTGTTTCCCCCGGCAGCACGCGGATCAAATCGTGGAGCTGTACCTGCTCGGCGGGGATGATTTTTTCCTTGCCATGTTCCAAAACCCTTGCGGTCTGCGGCGTGAGGTGCACCAGCTTTTCGATACCCTCCCGCGCTTTTGCAACGGTCAAATCCTCAAGTAATGCGCCAAGCTGCATAATGAACGCCACTTCGCCCGCCGCAAAGTCTTCGTTGATACAAACTGAAGCGACCAGGGCCAGCGAGACCAATACGTCCGCTTTGATGTCGAACGCGGTCACAAGCCCGATGATGGCTTCTAAAATAATCGGGACGCCGCAAAGGGCGATGGCGATCCAAGCGGCGTCAAAGGGAAACGGGTTGATATGCAGCAGGCTCAAAAGCAGCGCAATCCCCGACAGGATTAAAAGCACAATGTCTTTTTTCGCCCCACCCAGCTCCAGAAATGCTTCCAGCCGTTTTATAATTGCGTTTACCATATTGTTCCTCCTTTTTATATACCCATGGGGGTATATGTATAGTATAACAGGGAAGGATGCTGCTGTCAAGAAGAAAAAGAAAGAACAGCCAATTTTTTGGCTGTTCTTTCCAAAATCAACGGTTATATATTTGCAAAGCGTTCAACGGCTTTTGTGAAGCTCTCGATTGTTTTCTCTGCATCGCCGTGCTCAATGCCGTCCCGGACACAATGCTTGATATGGCCCTCCAGGACCACTTGCCCACACCGGTGCAGCGCAGATTTTGCGGCATTGATTTGAGACAGCACATCCTCGCAGGGGATATCCTCGTCCACCATTCTGTCGATCGCCTGTACCTGCCCGATAATCTTTTTTAATCTGCGGTGCAGATTTTCCGCATCCATACATTGTTTCATAGCAATACCTCCATATATTGTTATGGAAAATCAGTTTCCGTTGGTGAAGCGCTTCTGCAAATTTTAATTTCATGTTTCCAATTTATGCCGACTTATTTTACATAGCCAATTGAATCCTTCAATTTAAAAATCATTTCGTTTTTCTTTTCATCATCTAAATTTCCGCGCATTGTATAATCTTCAGAGAACTTGTGGCATTCCCCAAATTTTTTCCGCTCTTTAGCCTCAAATTCATCCATTTTGTAAATCACTTTCGCCGGATTTCCGGCAACAACGCAATTTGACGGAATA
>DVND01000116.1 GCA_018714645.1 Candidatus Avimonoglobus intestinipullorum | reverse complement strand
TCACCTCCAAATAGATTATTACATAACACCCAGATATTTTATCACAATCATCTATAAAATGCAAGTGAAATTTGTAAAAAATTTTTATAAAATTTATTGCAGCTAATATCCGAACACACCGTTTAGCGATTCATCGTTGTCGACCCAATCCTGCACGCGGATGACCCTGTATTCATCCGGCGTGTCCCGCACAACGACCTCTGCAATCCCGGCGTTGATAATCATGCGCTTACACATGGCACAGCTGTTGCTGTTTGGCACGATTTCCTTTGTATCGTGCTCCAGGCCAACCATATACAGCGTCGCGCCGATCATATCCCGCCGGGCAGCGGAAATAATCGCGTTGGCTTCCGCGTGGACACTGCGGCAGCTCTCATACCGTTCCCCGCGGGGGATGTTCAATTCTTGCCGGATGCACCGGCCGATATCGCTACAGTTTTTCCTGCCCCGCGGCGCGCCGACATATCCTGTGGAGATAATCTCATCATTATGTACAATAATTGCCCCGTAATTGCGGCGCAGGCATGTCCCCCGTTCTGCGACGGTCTGTGCAATATCCAGATAATAATTCCTCTTATCACGCCGATCCATGGTCGTTCCTCCTCAACTGATAATATTTTTATAATATTCTAATGACTGGAAGCTGCGGTCCAACTGCTTCTGGATATAAGTTTCTGAAAGGACGGAAAGCTCAGAAAGCAGTTCTTCGGAAATGCGGAAAGAAAACACTTTTTTTTCGTCAGCGGCAAGGATATAGTAAAATGCATGCAGGCAATCGGCGCTGACGGGCACGGCCTGTTCTGAAGGGGCGGCACAATTGCCGCAGAGGGCGCCGCCTGCATAGGAAAAAAAGGCGAGCCCGTCTTCCCTGCCGCAAATTTTACACCGGTTCAATATTGGCATGTAGCCGCTGTGCGCTGCCAGGCGGATTTCATAAACCGTTTTTGCCAGCTTGCAGGAAATATCCTTATAAGCCAGCAAATACAAGGTATTCAAAAACAAGTGCAGCAACTGGTTGTCCGGCACGTGCTGATCCAGCGCCGTATAGGTGATTTCCGACAAATACGTGCAGAGGGACAGTTTTTCAATGCTTTCCCGTATTGGGAAAAAGCTGTCAACCGTTTCCGCTGCGTTAATGGAAAAAATGTCGCTTGTCCCTTTGTAGAATACAAAATCAGAATAGGTCAGGACCTGCAAGGCCGCCGCCTGGCGGCCTTTCGTATTCCGTGCGCCATAGGCGCTCACCTTCACAATTCCGATATCTTCGCAAAACACCGTCAGCATCCGGTTTGCTTCTCCAAATTCATGCTGGCGGATAATCAGCCCTCTTGATTTAATGTTTGGCATTGCCGTTCCTTTTCCTCATTTTCTTTCCTGTTTTCGATATTTTTCAACAGCAGATAGGCCTCAATATCGCCTGTCTGCCGGAAAGCCTGCCATGAAAAATCATATAACTCCAAAACGACGTCCCCTTTCAAACCCGTATTTACTATTAGGATTCATCGTTATGGGCGCTTTATACTGTCACTATTTCCCTTATGCCTCAAAACCAAAGCTTTTAATCTGCTTGTTGCTGTTGCGCCAATCCGTTTTTACCTTGACCCAAAGCTCCAGATAGACCTTTTTGTCCAGCATTTTTTCAATGTCGCTCCGGGCCATGGTGCCGATTTTTTTCAGCATCTCCCCGTTTTTTCCAATAATAATCCCCTTGTGGCTTGCCTTTTCGCAGTAAATGCTGGCGGAGATGCTGGTAATTTTTTCTTTTTCCTGCATCTTTTCAATCTCTATTGCAATGCCGTGGGGTACTTCCTTGTCCAACAGCCACAGCAGCTTCTCGCGGATAATCTCCGCAGCGATCTGTTTTTCCTGCTGGTCGGTAATCTGGTCTTCATAATAAAATTTCGGCCCCTCCGGCAGGTACGCTTTGATTTTGTTCAGCAAAATGTCCACGCCGTCGCCTGATTTCGCGCTGATGGGCACAATCACGTCAAAATCATGCAGGTTGCTGTAATCTGCAATCAATGGCAATAGCCGATCCTTCCGCACCAAATCCACCTTGTTCATTACCAGGATGCAGGGCAGCCCGGTTTTTCCGATATCCTGCGCAATCCGGCGTTCAGTTTCCTGGATGGAGCGCGTCGCGTCAATCATAAACAGCAGCATGTCCATATCGTTCATGCAGTTTTCCGCAACCCGCACCATGTATTCCCCCAAACGGTTATGGGGCTTGTGTATGCCCGGCGTATCGGTGAAAATAATCTGTTCTTCGTCCGTCGTATAAATTGCCAGGATTTTGTTGCGTGTTGTTTGCGGTTTATCGGAAATAATGGCAATTTTTTGTCCGATTACCTGATTGAGCAATGTTGATTTCCCCACATTCGGCATACCAATAATGCCCACAAATCCAGATTTATAATGATTATTCTTCTTCATCCTTCTTTTTTACTCCTCCAAATATGATAAAAAATACATCCAAAAGCCCCAAAATAAGGCATGGTACCAGCCGGCCCGCATCTGTAAAAATCAGCGCCAGCGTGTATGTAATTTTTCCCAGGTCGCCAAACAGCACAACCCCCACCAGCACCGCAAAAAAGGCCGCGGCCAGTACCGCGCCGGCGGCGGCGTCCTTCGCCCGTTTGGCGGTAACGGCATAGCCGCTGGTGGCCGTATCCACGGCATTTTCCACCGCTGTGTTCACCAACTCCGCAATAATTACAAAGGCGATCGCCAAGAACAACATCCCCCACTCCATGCGGGATATGCCATAAAAATACGCAAAAACGCAAATCAGGGTTGCAATTGCCGCATGGATGCGCAGGTTGACCTCTGTCCGAAGGGGCGTAATGATCCCACAGAGCGCATGTTTCAGGCTGTCAAAAAAACTTGTATTTTTGTGCACGGCTTTCACCTCTTAATCCCTCGTGACGCCCAGCTTGTTCAATATTTCGTTCTGTTTTGTGCGCATTTGCCGTTCCCCCTCCGGGTTATCCACATGGTCATAGCCCAGCAGATGCAGCAGGGAATGTACCGTTAAAAACGCAATTTCCCGCCGGAAGGAATGCCCGTATTCCTCGGCCTGCGCCAAGGCCCGCTCACAGGAGATGACAATGTCGCCCAAGACCACAAAATCGCCGTCAAAATCAAACGCATTGTCCAGGCAATTGCCGTTTTCATCAAATTCCAGCATCGGAAACGACAGCACATCCGTTGGCGCGTCAATCCCCCGCTGCTCCAAATTGAGCGCCTGTATCGCCGCGTTATCAGTCAGCGTCACGCTGATCTGCGCGTCAAAATCGCAGTCCTCATAGGCAAGCCCCGCCTCCAGCACCTGCCGGATCAACGTTAAAATCTCTTCTGTGATTTCAATTTTATTTTGCGTGTTCTCGATTAATACTTCGGTCATTTCTCCGTTTTTTCTCCTGTTCTGCGTCGTACCGTTCGTATGCTTTAATAATGCGCTGCACCAGCGGATGGCGCACCACATCTTTCTCTGAAAAAGCGCAAAAAGCGATATCCTCAATGCCCTTTAAAATCCGCTGCGCCGCTTTCAGCCCCGATTTTTTGCCGTCCGGCAAGTCAATCTGTGTGATGTCGCCCGTGATGATCGCTTTCGCGCCAAAACCGATACGGGTCAAAAACATTTTCATCTGTTCCGGCGTTGTATTTTGCGCTTCATCCAAAATGATAAATGCATTGTCCAGTGTGCGCCCCCGCATATACGCCAGCGGCGCAACCTCGATCACGCCCTTCTCCTGATAGCGCAGGAACCCCTCTGCGCCAAGCATCTCATACATACCGTCGTAGAGCGGGCGCAGGTACGGGTCTACCTTGCTCTGCAGGTCGCCCGGCAGGAACCCCAGCTTTTCGCCCGCCTCAATAGCGGGCCGCGTCAGGATGATGCGGCTTACCTCCTTGTTCCGCAGCGCCGTAACCGCCATGGCAACGGCCAGGTACGTTTTCCCCGTCCCGGCGGGGCCGATCCCGAAAATAATTGTGTTGTTTTTGATTGCCTCAATATACTGCTTTTGCCCAAGGGTTTTCGTTTTAATCGGGCTGCCCTTGGAAGTGATTGCGATGCAGTCGTCCCCCAGCATTTTGATGTCAAACCCGCCGTTTTCCTGCACCATGGTAATGGCATAGATGATTTTTTGCTCGTCTATCAATTCGCCCTTGTTGAGAATCCCGATCAGCGCATGCAAGACGGCGTCGCACTTTTCAACCTGCTCCTCCTCGCCCGTGATTTTCAACACGTTCTCCCGGCAGGTAATGGACACGGAAAGCGCTTTTTCCAAAAGCTTGACGTTTGCGTCAAAGCTTCCGAACAGCGCGCTGATGTCCAGGGTGTCAGGGAGCTGAATTTGTCTTTGGTTCAATACGAATCACTCCATTGTTTGTTCTTTTTCCGGTTCCGGCGGCGGTGCGGTGATGGGGTTTTCCACGCCAATCTGTTCCACAAATTCCATCGTCAGCGTCACCCGGATTGTTTCATCGTCAATTTTCTCGTCTTTTATATGCTCTGCCACTTTGTCGGCGCCCGGAAGCAATTCCTTGGCAATTTGCTCCTCCAAATCCCGCCTTGCAAGCTCCACCGCCGTTTCATAGGAAATCGGCTCGCGGTGGGTTTCCATTTCCTTATAGGTCACGGAATCCAGCCCAATTCCCAAGAACCGGTCTTTCCCCATCTGCAATTCCCTGCTATTTTCTATTGTGTCATATTCTGCATAAGGAATACGGTTTTTGAAAAACAAATGAACATTTTTTGAAAACAGCCGCAGCGTATGGTAGGTTTTCTGATTGCCGGTGGGGACCCGCGTTTCATAATACAGCTTGTATTCCCCTGTTTTTTCATGCCAGGTGGAAGCCTCTGCCGTCCCCATGGCGTGTACCAGCTTATAGGGGCTGTTTTCAAATTCCAGCGTCCCCGCGATGATAACGTCGCCCGCCAGGACGGCGTCCCCAGGCTGCACGGCGGATTTCCCGTTTTTCACCGTCACCTTCCTGATCAGCGCGTCCCGCGCCGCAACCACGTCGCAGGGCTGGGATTTGTCAACGACAGCCGGCGGCAAAATACTTTCCTTCACTTCAACAACCGCCTTTGTGCCCTTGATGTAAACCCAGGCCCAGGATATATCCGTGGTATTGTTTAAAATGATATCCTTCATCTCCTGCCCGCTTTTCAGCGCGCCCTTAAACACCCCGATCCGGACACCTGCTTTTTCCGCGGCGGCCATAATTTGAGCGGGATCGGAATGGTCCGCGCCAACGACATCGATGCTCCATATGAACTGGGACATCACCGCAATAAAAGCAACCAGGGCGGCCAGGCCTGCAGCCAGGACATACCGCCTGCGGTACCTGTGGAGCAGAATGGGAAGGCCGCATTTCTTTTTGATTCTGACAGCTGTTTTCGTTTTGTATGCAACAGGGCGTATGTTTCTAAAATCGCCAATGGACATGCAGACAATCCCGTTTGTCTTCCCCGTCCGCGCAATCCCCCACAGGCGGATGCCGCGCCGCATGCAAATATTGATGAAACGCTCCATATAAAAGCCATTCAGATATAGTATAACATATCCTTTCCAAAATTGAAAGATATTGTTTAAAAACATTTTAAAAACCTCACATATTTTTTACAAACTGTGCTTCAAATGAATTCCACGGCCCGGATATCGCCGTAGACGGTGATATCGTCGCTGTCAATAGATTTGATGCCCAGCTGCGCGCCGTCTATTTTCAGCTGTTTTTCGCCAATGTTTAAGCGGATGGTCGTATCGGTATATTCAATAATACCT
>DVND01000115.1 GCA_018714645.1 Candidatus Avimonoglobus intestinipullorum | reverse complement strand
TACCGAAAAATGTTGTTTA
This sequence comes from Candidatus Avimonoglobus intestinipullorum, assembly GCA_018714645.1. Taxonomy (GTDB): domain Bacteria; phylum Bacillota; class Clostridia; order UBA1381; family UBA1381; genus Avimonoglobus; species Avimonoglobus intestinipullorum. The sequence continues at coordinate 3,994 of DVND01000115.1, read as the reverse complement.
CTCTTCGTCCAAGCTTTATATTATCAATTTTACCGAGGGCTTGCATATGGAACTTGCAGACTATGATATAAAGGTTCAAGCAGTATGCCCTGGTTTTATCGATTCTGACTTTCACTCTCGCGCCGGAATGTCTGTAGATAAAACTCGCAAAGGTATTTTCGGATTTCAACAACCAGGCGATGTTGTAAACCGTGCGATGATGGCTCTGAAGAAAAACATAGTAGTTTGCGTTCCGGATAAAGGCGGAAAATTGATTAGGCTCATTGGCAAATATATGCCCCGAAAAATGTTTTATAAGTTTGCGTCTGGATTTTCAGAGAATGCAACTGCAAAACATGTCTGATAAACTCTTGGACAAATAAATCTATTGGATCATATATTTTGACATATATTTGAGCATAAAATAAATGACAGCGTCGTATCTATTGCGAAATCGTTAGAAATATGTTATAATAATTGCACCAATAATGTTACATAGGAGGTTTACAATGAACAAGACAGAATTAGTGGCAGCCGTTGTTGAAAAAACTGGCTCCACAAAAAAAGATGCAGAAGCAATCATGAATGCAACTTTTGAAGCAATATCGGATGCACTTGCAAATGGTGATAAAGTCTCGTTGATAGGATTTGGTAATTTCGAGGTTCGCGAGCGCGCTGCCCGCGAAGGGAAGAACCCTCAAACCGGCGAGAGGATCCAGATCGCTGCGTGTAAGGTCCCGGCTTTCAAACCCGGGAAGACTTTAAAAGATCGCGTGAAATAATTTTAGTATGACAAAACGGTTGATTGCAAATATGCATCAACCGTTTATTCTTTCATAACCGATTCGCCTCTTTTCTGGTATTCACAAGAACGAAGAAATATGTACAGATTGAAATACGAATAAAATAAATGAACGGGACGCTAAGTGGCGTCCCGCTTTTCATCTTAAAATCGCTTCAGTTTTAGTTGCGAAAAGGAATAATCTTTATGTTTCATCCGGATACTCCAAAATAATATGTGAATAGGAGAACTTCCAAAGCGAGGGATCAAAATAGTCCCGCTGGGTGCGGAAGTCATCCCAGTTTTCCTCGTTCTGCATGCGGCCCCAGGTCGTATCCATGATGACCCACCTGTCGCCGACCCAGACCTCGTTCCAAGCGTGCCGCACGACAAGATAGATCCCGTTTTCCTCGTCGCCGCCGTTCATCAGGATTTTGATCCAGTCATCCGTCGTTTCCCCAATCCCATAATCGAGCGAGGGAAATCCAAGCACATATTTTGTGGGGATGCCAATCGAGCGGAGCAGAGCTGCCGCAAGCTGGGAATACCCCGCGCACACTGCCGAGCGCTGGTTCATGACCGACACCGCATCCTGCGGGCGCTGGGATTCATCATCTACCGCATGGTAGGTTTCGTAGTCGTAGGCGATATTTTGCCCCATCCAGTCATAGATGGCCGACGCTTTTTCATAATCCGAAGAAAGACCTGCGGTAATGCTTTCCGCCAGGGCGCGTATTTCCGCGTTGTCCGCCTGGATATCCTGCGTTGCGCTTAGATATTCCCCTGCAGCCGGTGCCTGCGTCTCTTGGAACATTTTTTTATTGTGCTCATACGCCGGGTAAGGGATCAGATAGCCATGGTCGTTGTCTTTGATAATATCCACATACGGCGGCTCTACCGTTGTCGGTGCAGCGGAAAGGATCCGCCCGTCCTGCGGCAGTTCCGGCCTTTCGGTGTATGCGGCGGCCAAGCTGTCGGACGTATATGGACGGATAACGGCCGTGTAGCGCCCATTGGGAATGTCTGAAATATCATATGTGATTTCGGAGTTTACAGCGGTTACAATATCGCTTTTGGTCATTTCCGTGTAGCTGTGATAATTTAAGCCTACACCCACGATAATGCTGTATTCGCCGTCCTGCAGGTTGCTGAAGTGGAGCTGCCCGCCCTCCAGGCTTGCCATCACGCCGCCGTTGATTTCAACCGGGACATTGCCGGGGTAAAGCGGCTGGATCACGCCTGTGCAGTAACGGTACAGCCGCTGGAAGGTCAGGATCGCCTGCTCTCTCGTGTAATTTCCGTTCGGGTCAAAGAGGTTGTCTCCCACGCCGCCCATGATGGCCGTAACCGTGCGGGTGTCGATGCAGGAGGAAATGAATTCAATATTTTCCTGTGCCCAGCCAAACATCGCTTCATCACTGAAGGATTCGTAGGGCGCGTTCGCCGTGTTGCCTGTCAGCGCAGCAGTGCGCGCAAGCATGGCGGCCGCTTCGCTGCGCAGGATGGAATTGTCCGGCGCGAAGGTACCGTCCGGATACCCTTGTATCACGCCGAGCGCAGCGGCACGCTGGATACTTGCATCACTTGTATCGCTGAACGAAACGGGGCTGCCGCTGCTGCTAAGACCCATTTTGTCCGCATAGGCGCAGACCAAAAGGCAAAATTCCCGCCGTGTGATGGGGCTGGTATAACTGCTGTCCAGCTCGGCCGGGATCAAACCGTTGGCGCGTGCGGCAGTTACTTCCGGGATTGCCCATGCAGAGGGCTGTTCCGACGGGGAAACCGGCTGAGAAATCCGATTCGCAATCAGCGTTTTCCCTTCTTCATAGCTTGTTACCGCCTGGAAGGGCAGGCCGAGCAGCCCGCAGAATTCCTGCGCGGTGGAATCCGCCAGGCCATATACCGTAACGAGCGGGGAACCGTCAAAGATACCGGAACCCTGGGGGTTATCCGTGAAATATTCCACGCTGTCCGGAATGAGCACTGCTTCAAGCGAGGAGCAATCCCGGAAAGCATTTTCAGCGATCACGCTGGTCCCCTGTGGGAGCGTAACGGCTTTTAATGAGGAACATCCGCGGAAAGCACCGTCCCCGACAAGCAGGCCGCCGCTGATGTAGCTTCCGGTATCGTCGTGATAAAAACCCTCTTCGTCGATGTATGTGCCGTGCGGCAGGCTGTATTCACCCCGGAACTCAATTTCTGTCAGGTTTTTGCAGTCGGCAAAGGCTTCCGAAGCGATGCTTGCGATCCCCTGCGGGAACGATACTTTTTTCAGAGCGTCCGCGCCGGCGCAAACCCGGGGATCAAACTGCCAGACATAGTCAGGGATATAGAATTCCTCAGCCGCTGACGCCTTGGGATACGCGGCTACGAATTTCCAGTCGGGGTAAGCTGGATCCGGCACGCTATAAAGTACACCGTTTTCCGCAGTATAAAACGCGGAGCCCGGCTCTGCGGAAAAAGACGTGACGCTTTCAGACATGCCGACAAGGATCTCCGAGGCAATCAGCCCAACCGTCTTTCCGTCAATCTGAGCCGGTATCGTCACATCGCCGCCCGGGCCGTTGTAGCCCGTAACAGTAAGCGTCCCGTCCTCGTTTTCAAACGTTTCCCATGTGGTTTCGGCGAATGCAGATGGCATAAGAAGCGTTGCAAGCATTATTGCGGACATAAAAAAGGATAATATTTTTTTCATATTTTTTCTCCTTTATCTATTTTTGAATCGGTTAATGGCCGTTTTACACATGATTTTTTGTAGCAAAAGTCGGTGTTCCCACTACAAATGGTAAAATATCCGCCATCAATTATAAGTGGGAGCCCTAATACCAATGCATCCGCAAGCTTTTTCCTTGCGTTTTCATATATTCTTTGAGCAGTTGTCCTTCCGACTTCGAGCTGTTCTCCGCATTCTTTCTGTGATAATCCTTCTTTATCAATAAGCCGTATCGTCTCAAATTCATCTAATGTCATCACAATAGGCGGACCTTTTCTTTCAAGTATGGGATGAAATTCAAGATTTTCAGGCAAGTGACACACACGGCGGCATCTTGTGGGTCTGGCCATATCATCACCTCAATCAATATTATACCACAATAACGGGCATATGTCTATAATTTATTGACATATGCCCATATGACAAGCCAATTTTCCGGTGTAAAATGGCTGATTATCATTTTACACTTTCCGCATCCTACGCATTTTTATAATCATCTATAATTCAAGATTCATTCGTTC
>DVND01000114.1 GCA_018714645.1 Candidatus Avimonoglobus intestinipullorum | reverse complement strand
AGCTTTACGCGGACAAGAACCGCCACAATCAGATACAGCCAAGAAAAAACAACAATCGCTAAAAGCGAACACACAATATCAAATATGCGCTTTATATAGTTCTCATACATCAAAAGCACTCCCTGATCATTTCAATTATATTGTTTTGTTCTTCTGAAGTCATTTTAATGTCGCTCGGCAGGCAAAGCCCCCTGTCGAATATATCCGCTCCGACATCAACAGTCTTTTCCATATCCGTATACGCATTTGTGCTGCGGCGGCCGTCACCGGTTTCCGTTACAAACGGATGCATTCGGTAAATCGGCTGCATATGCATCGGTTTCCAGATGGGCCTGCCCTCCGCGTTGTGTATCGCAAGCTTTTCCAGGATTTCTGTTGGGCAGGTTTTGCCCGGTTCTTTTATGTACGCAGCATCACTGTCGTTCCTGACTTGCTTACACATTGCTTCACGATCGATCAGCATGCAGCTTAACCAAAAATTAGGCTCCATATTGCGTTCATTATATGGATTCATTTTTATGGGCAAATCTTTCAGCCCCTCCTTATACCGCATGTAGATTTCTTTTTTTCTTGTAATATGCTCTTTAAGATGGTTGCACTGCCCCCTGACGACTCCCGCAATCACATTGCTCATGCGATAGTTGTATCCAAGCTCCTCATGCTGATACCACGGCGCCGCTTCGCGGCTTTGCGTCGACCATTTTCTAGCCCGATCCGCCCCGGCTTTGTCATCGGTCAGCAGCATTCCGCCGGAAGAGCCGGTAATAATTTTATTGCCGTTAAAGGATAAGACGCCGTATTTTCCAAAGGTGCCGGTCTGCCTGCCCTTATACACAGCGCCCAGCGATTCTGCTGCGTCCTCAATCAGGACGGCATTATGCCTGTCACAGATTGCTTTAATTTCATCAAACTTAGCCGGAGTACCATATAGATTTACCACAACAACCACTTTTACGTCAGGGTATAGTTCAAATGCTTTTTCAAGGGCGGCAGGGCTCATATTCCATGTCTCATATTCACTGTCAATAAACACGGGAACACCGCCCTCATATACCACAGGGTTGACTGTTGCGCTAAATGTCATATCAGAACAGAAAACTTTGGCGCCCGGTTCCACCCCGGCAAGTTTTATTGCAAGATGCATGGCGGCGGTTCCAGCAGAAAGAGCGACTGCGTATTTGCAGCCTATGTAACTGCTGATTTGTTCTTCTACTTTATTTATATTTTCGCCGACTGTAGACATCCAGTTTGTGTTGTACGCCTCTGTCATGTATTGCAATTCCTCGCCATGCATTGTTGGAGACGATAACCATATTTTGCTTTGAAATTTTTTCGCCATGACCCAACCATTCCCTTTATTCGGCATTGTTGTGTGTACGATTTTGTACACATGACACACAATTATACACTAAATTATAGCATACTATCAGAAATGAATCAACAATTTGCAGGTAAATTTTTTGTTTTGATAAGAGAAACAAATCTATACCGAACGTGATAATTATCTGCAAAAGCGCTAAAAATTCCGTTTTTTATGAACTTTTTCAAAAAATGACTGCGCAAAAAATGAAATTATACCTGAAAATATATAGAATGGGAACCATTGCATGGAAAAAATACGCGAAAAATGGAACCAATTGTAATCTCTTTCACGTATTACCATTGACGAGATTTTATTTATATGTACAATGAATAGTGTTGATAGTCCAAATCAAACAACCCAATAAAAAGTAGGAGCGATGACAATGAATAAGAAAATTACCAAAGGCATAATCGTACCGGCTGTTTGTTTGTCTATACTGGCATCCACACCGGGCGCTATTTATGCGGCGAATTTTAGCGATGCAGATATGCATTGGGCAAAAAATGCAATTACAATATGGGCAGATCATGGGGTTATCCAGGGCTTTGACGGTTTATTCCGGCCCGACGACACCATTACAAGAGCTGAGATGGCGGTGATGATCGACCGCATCATGAACTATCAGGAGACGGCGGAAAACACCTTTGAGGACCTGCCGGAGAGCTGGTATACCGAAGCGGTGCTGAAACTGGTGAAACAAGGCGTTATGCAGGGGCATGACAACCAGATACGCCCTGAAGATCCTGTTACCCGTGAAGAATCCCTGGTCATGCTGGCGCGGGCGCTGGGGATTGAAGGCACGGACAGCCGCGCTGTTTCCTTCACGGATTCTTCTAACATCAGCGGCTGGGCAGCCAGCGCGATACAGGCAATGGCGGAACGGGGCTTTATCAACGGGTATGAAGATGGGTCTTTCCGTCCGCAGGACAATATGACAAGAGCCTGTTCCGTAACGGTTATTAACAACGCCATCAAAGGGTTTTACAACAAACCCGGCACGTACAATGCTGAGGAGGAAATAGACGGCATTGTTATTGTGAATACACCCGACGTCATACTGGAGGGTATGACGATTAACGGGGACTTGATCGTAACGCCCGGCGTACAGGACGGTACAGTGACCCTTCAAGGCACGACGGTGTCCGGCCAGCAGATTGTCATGGGGGGGACGGTGGATTCCAAGCCCGGGACTTCTAATCCCGGTGGGGATTCCGATAATGGATCCGATGGCGACACGGACAACGGCGGTACAGGCAATGGCGGCTCTAACGGCGGTTCCGGCGGTATTACAGGCGGAGGCGGTTCCGGCGTTTCAGTCGCTGCCAGCACGGATATCATTGTAAACAGCGCATATGCGGATGAGACCGGCAGAGTGATCGCAGGCGGGAAGCGGTATACAATCGGTGAGAACGCATTTGATACGCTGGAAAAAGCGGTTGCGCAGGCGCAGACGCTAAATAGAAAAGCAAGCATTACGCTGATGAGCGACTTGCACCTGGAACAGACAATTGCCCTGCAGGCGGACAGCCTGACCTTGAGCGGGAACGGCCATACGCTGTCGTTTGACCAGGGCGTGAAAGACGGCATTCAGATCATCAACAGCACAGAGGTCGAAATCAGGGATATTACGGTCCGGATGCAGGATGAAACGAATAAATGGAACGGTGCTTACGGTATCCAGGCGTACCAGTCTGAGGTGACATTGCGGAATGTGACAGCGACAGGGGCTGACGCCGCAATCCTTGTAAACGGCGCGGAAGTGGCGTTGGAAGGCGTGGTAGACGTGAGCGGCAACGAGTTCGGCGGGATCGAGGTATCCAAAGGAGCCGGCGTTGAAACAATGCCGAAATTGACCGGTAATGCAGAAAACCTGAAAAACGATACGGAGCTGGTTTCCGGCAAGCCTACTATTTGGATTGATAAGGTATCCGAACTCACCAGTGCAGTAGTTGCAGTTTCCGGCCTGAACGAAGTGTCAACGGAAAAAGACCAGTTATACCTCTTCCTGGGACAAAATCCGGCAGAGGTTACAGCGTATGCTTCAAACCAGCAGGAGTTAGAAGCGGCACTGGAAAATGCCGATATTCAAATCATTCACATCACACAGGATATCGCGTCTGACAAGACGCTGGAAGTAACCCGTTCTGTGCTTCTGAAAGGGCAAGACGGCATGAAAACGCTGACATTTGAGAACAAGAATGGGATGCAGCTTGTGCATGCGGGAGAAGTGACGCTTGAAAACATCAAAATAGAGGTGACAGGCGACGAAGAAGGCTGGCAGGGGCTGTACGCACTGCAGGTATACGGCGCAACGAACGCCACACTGAAGGA
>DVND01000113.1 GCA_018714645.1 Candidatus Avimonoglobus intestinipullorum | reverse complement strand
AAAATCATAAAGCCGATACAATAACTTTATTACATAAGGTGAGGTGACAATTTATGAAAATTGAAACAACATGCGTACAGGAAGGTTATCATCCGAAAAACGGCGAACCACGCGTTCTGCCGATTTATCAGAGCACAACCTTTAAATATGATACCTGCGATTATATGGGCAAGCTGTTTGACTTAGAGGCGGACGGTTATTTCTATACGCGCCTTGCAAATCCCACTGTGGGATGCGTGGAGGAAAAAATTGCAAAGCTGGAGGGCGGCGTCGGCGCGATGATGACCTCTTCGGGCCAGGCGGCATCACTGCTGGCGGTCATGAACATCTGCTCCGCCGGCGACCACATCATCTGTTCGGCGGCGGTTTACGGCGGCACGTTCAATTTGCTGGACGTGACATTGAAGCGGTTCGGCATTGATGTGACATTTGTCAATCCCGATGCAGACTACGATGAACTGGACCAGGCGTTTCAGGAAAACACCAAAGCGGTTTTCGGCGAGACCATCGCGAACCCGGCCCTGAATGTGCTGGATATTGAAAAATTCGCAAAATTGGCCCATGCGCATCAAGTCCCGCTGATTGTGGATAACACCTTTGCGACGCCGATACTGTGCCGTCCGATTGATTTTGGGGCGGATATCGTAACCCATTCCACTTCCAAGTACATGGATGGGCATGCGGTTTCGCTGGGCGGCGTCATCGTGGACAGCGGGAAATTTGATTGGGCAAAAAGCGGGAAATTCCCCGGCCTGACAACGGCAGACGAATCCTACCACGGCGTAGTCTATACTGAAAAGTTCGGCGCTTCCGCCTTTATCGTCAAAGCCCGCGTACAATTGATGCGCGATTTGGGCTCCAGCCCCTCCCCGCAAAACGCATTTTTGCTGAATCTGGGCCTGGAAACCCTACACCTGCGGATGCGCGCCCATTCGGATAACGCACTGAAAGTGGCGCAATTCCTGGAAAACGACAGCCGAGTATCCTGGGTGAACTACCCCGGCCTCGCCAGCAGCCCATATAAGGATTTGGTACAAAAATACCTGCCAAACGGCACCAGCGGCGTCATCAGTTTCGGCGTCAAAGGCGGCAGGGACGCGGCAATGCGCGTTCTGGACAGCTTGAAAATCGCCGCAATCGTCACGCATGTGGCGGATGCGCGCACCTGCGCGCTCCATCCCGCAAGCACCACCCATCGCCAGATGACCGCACAACAGCTGGCAGAGTGCGGCATCGGGGAAGATCTGATCCGCCTGAGCGTCGGTATTGAAAATGCAGACGATATCATCGCAGACTTGGATCAGGCTTTGCATGCATAGATAAAAAGCACCGGGATACCGGTGCTTTTTTCACTCTGCTAATGTATGGATTTTTTTTGCACAGTTCGGGCAAATCATTTTTCCTTTGTATTGAAATACATCCTTTGCGTCGCCGCAAAAGATACAAGCCGGTTCATATTTCTTCAGGATGATCATGTCATCTTCCACGTAAATCTCCAGGCCGTCTTTCTCTTTAATATTGAAAGACTTCCGGAGTTCCTTGGGGATAACAACCCTTCCCAATTCATCCACCGGCCGCACTACACCTGTTGCTTTCATCATCATCTCTCCTTATACTTTATACTTTCTATTATACATCTTTTCCGACAAAAGTCAACAAAATGTTGTATTTTGTTACAGTCCTTCTCCATAGAAATGATTTCCTTCCCTCTTTTATATTGAAAATTTTTCAAAAGTACACATAATTTTTATTCTTGACATTTGTATCAATCAGCGGTATAATAGATGAAAAGCCATGACAGGGACACGGGATTTGGAATATGCCCATCAGAGAGTTGCCGGGCGGTGCGAGGCAATTGGGACGTTCCAGGTTTTATCACCCTCAAGCTGATTTCTGAAACTGCGAAGGATTAGGAAACTCCGGGCTCTCCCCCGTTAGCTGGAGCGCGCATTGCCAGATGCGCTGAGCGGCCGCTTTTGCGGCAATTAGAGTGGTACCGCGGAATGCTATTTAGCCTTTCGTCTCTAAATTGGAGACGGGGCTTTTTTATTTAGGAGGAATTAAGCATGCTTTCATTGGACAAAATCTATCATGCAAAATTTGTGCTCAAGGACATCATCCGGCAAACTGACTTGATTTATGCGCCGAATATCAATCCGGACAGCGAAGTCTATCTGAAAACGGAAAATTTACAGGTCACGGGCTCTTTTAAGGTACGCGGCTCGGCCTATAAAATATCACAATTAAGCGATGAAGAAAAAGCGAAGGGCGTGATCGCCTGCTCCGCAGGCAACCATGCCCAGGGCGTGGCGCTGGCCGCCACAAAAAACGGCATCAAATCCCTGATTTGCCTGCCTGACGGCGCGCCTATTTCCAAGGTAGAAGCAACAAAAAGCTACGGCGCGGAGGTCTTGCTGGTGGACGGCGTCTATGACGACGCCTACAACAAGGCCATTGAACTGCGGGATGAGCTGGGCTACACATTCATCCATCCTTTTGACGATGAAAACGTCATCACCGGGCAGGGGACTATCGGGCTGGAACTTTTGGATCAATTGCCAAGCATGGATGCAGTGATCGTCCCTATCGGCGGGGGCGGCTTGATTTCCGGCGTAGCTTTTGCCATCAAATCGCTGAACCCCAATATCAAGGTTTACGGCGTACAGGCCAGCGGCGCACCCAGTATGATCGATTCCATCAAAACCAACCGCATCCACAGCCTGGAAAGCGTTTCTACCATTGCGGACGGCATCGCTGTAAAAATGCCGGGCGAGCATACATATGAATACTGCAAGCAATACGTGGACGACATTGTCACCGTGACAGACGATGAAATTTCCACGGCAATCCTCACGCTGATCGAACAGCAGAAGCTGATTGCAGAGGGGGCCGGTGCGGTCGCCGTCGCAGCGGTGCTGTTTAACAAAGTGCCCGTGAAGGGGAAAAAAGTAGTCTGCCTTGTATCCGGCGGCAATATTGACGTCACCATCCTCTCCCGCGTTATCGAACGCGGCCTGTTGACCTCCGGCCGTTCCTATGCCCTCAACATTGAGCTGATCGATAAACCGGGGCAGCTGAAGGGCGTATCCACAATCATTGCCAATCTCGGCGGGAATGTGGTATCCGTCCATCACGAACGCGCCAGCGAAGGTTCGGATATCAACGGCTGTTATCTGCGCATCGTCCTGGAAACGCGCAATTACGATCATATCCGGGAAATTGAACAGGCGCTTACGTCGGCCGGTTACCGCATCTCAAAATAAAGAGCGCCACATAAAACAAAAACAATTGGCGTTTTATCCGTCCACGCTGAAGCGTCCGATAATCTAATACAATTTTGTGGGCAGAAAGGATCGATTTTTATGAACACAATCCATACAACCAACGCACCGGAGGCAATCGGCCCCTATTCCCAGGCAGTTGTACACAACGGTATCCTCTACACATCAGGGCAGATTGCGCTCAATCCCGCCAGCGGCATGGTGGAAGCGCAGACCATTGAAGCGCAGACGGAGCAAGTGATGAAAAATCTGGAAGCAGTTTTAAAGGCCGCCGGAACAGATTTTACAACTGTCCTTAAAACAACCTGTTTCTTGAAAAACATGTCTGATTTCAGTATATTTAATGAAATTTATGCAAAATATTTTACTGGAAAACCGGCCCGTTCCTGCGTCGCCGCAAAAGAATTGCCAAAAGACGTGTTGGTAGAGGTCGAATTAATCGCCGCTGTAGAATGACGATTGCCCATCCCATCCGCCCACAATGGGATGCCCTGTTCTTTTCACGCGCTGTGGGCAGAAAGGCTCTGGAAATTTTATGAAATTAGGTTTGGTATTAGAAGGCGGCGCCAGCCGGACAGCATTTTCCTGCGGCGTCCTCGATTTTTTCCTGGATCAAAACATCATGGCGGATTATCTGATTGGCGTCTCCGCCGGGATATCCTATGGGGTCTCCTACGCCTCCCGTCAAAAAGGGCGGAACCTGGAACTGAATCACCGCTTCCTGCCCGATAAACGGTATATGGGCCTCCGGCATATGCTCAATCCTCATAACAAAAGCTTTTATAACACCAAATTTGTTTTTGAGGACGTGCCCAACATCCATCTCCCCTTTGATTTTCAGGCATTTTCCGAATTCCGCGGGAAGGTGGTCGGTGTTGTGACCAACATTGAAACAGGCGAAGCGGAATACATGGAGGTGCCCCGCGACGACAGAACCTTCCGCGTCCTGCAAGCCAGCTGTTCCCTGCCGTTTTTATTCAAACCTGTAGAGATTAATGGGAATCTCTATATGGACGGCGGCCTGTCCGATTCCATCCCCTACCGGCAGGCAATGAAAGAAGGGTGCGATAAAATCATTGTAGTTTTGACGCGGGAACGGGGCTACCGCAAAGAAGCAGACCCTTCCGTCAAGCTTGCCAGACGGGTTTACAAGGAATATCCGAAATTGGTGGACGCCCTGCAGCACCGGCATGAGCACTACAATGCATGTATCGATGAACTGAATCAATTGGAACAGCAGAACAAAATTTTTGTCATCGCGCCGGACAGCACCCATGGCATCAAGCGCACGGAACATAACCCAAAAATACTGGACAATTTCTATCAGGAGGGCTATGACAAAGCTGCGACGCTGTCCGCAAAACTACAAACCTATTTAAAATCTTAAACTAAAAAAGCAGCTATAAAGCTGCTTTTTTTAGTTTTTCTTTAAAAATGACGGTACATTGATATTATCCATGCCCGGTTTTAATGTCCTTGAAAAGATTTTATCATCATCAGAGCTGGAACTGGAGAACGACGGGATTTTTCTCTCAGAAAAATCAACACCCGTTGGTTTTACGCCAAAATCCGGTTTCGCACTCCCTCTTTTGGAAGCCGCATTCAGCCCAGTTGCAATCAACGTCACCTTGATCTCATCCTTCATCTGCTCATCCACAGCAGTCCCGACGATAATCGTCGCATCCTGGGATACCAATTCCCGCACAATGCCGGAAACCTCGCCCATATCCACCAGGGAGAATTCCGTTCCTCCGGTGATATTGAGCAGTACATTTTCAGCACCTGCGATGCTGGTTTCAAGCAACGGGCTTTCAATGGCCGCGCGGACGGCATCCTGCGCCGCATTTTCACCCTTGCCAATACCAATCCCCATGTGCGCCACGCCGGAATCACGCATAATCGTGCTGACATCCGCAAAGTCACAACTGATGATACCGTTCTGCGCAATGACTTCAATGATGCCCTCAACGCCCTGGCGCAGCACTTCGTCCGCCAAGCGGAAGGAATCCTTGATTGTCACTTTCTTATCGGCAGTTTTCAGCAGCAAATCATTCGGGATCGTTACGATGGAATCCACATTTTGGCTCAATTCCAAAATCCCCGCTTCCGCATTTTTCATCCGCTGCGGACCTTCAAAGAAAAACGGCTTTGTTACAACGGCAACCGTCAAAATCCCCATGTCTTTCGCAATTTTTGCAATAACAGGGGCCGCTCCGGTCCCCGTGCCGCCGCCCATGCCTGCGGTGATAAACACCATTTCGGTGTCCCTCAGCAATTCCATGATTTCATCTTCTGTTTCCTCAGCGGCCTTTTTGCCGATCTCCGGCTTCGCGCCGGCGCCTAACCCCTGTGTCAGCTTCGTACCGATTTGAAGGATTGTGGGCGCTTTTACGCATTTTAACTGCTGCTGATCCGTATTCACGGAAATAAATTCCGCTTTGCTGACCCCAGCTTCAATCATACGGTCAACCGCGTTGTTTCCGCCGCCGCCGACACCGATGACTTTAATGCGCGCCCCATCCACCGGCTGGGTCGCTTCCATATCCAACTCTATATTACTCATTCGTATATTCCTCCTTACACTTCTCTCTATTTATTGTACTATGTTTTTCACATTTATTCAAGTGCTATATGATAAATTATTTCATTTTTTTCACTTTTTTGCACAAACCCCGTCCAGCTTTGTATAATTTTAATAAATCAAGGCGTATAGACCGCTTTTCCGGTCACGCTCAGGTCAATTGTCCCTCTGGAGTTTTCCGTCAGCTTGCTGGAATGGATCGCCTCCCGAAACAGGCTCATTTTTTTAGAAAATTCCACCTCGCTCCCACACAGCACATCAAGCCGATCCTCATAGTTAAAGGTGATATTGGACACATCCTCAAACGACACCAATCGTACGCCGCTCAAAATACCGGCTTTTTGCATCTCTGTGATACACAGCAGCACCGTTTCATATTTATTTTGCTCGTCGATTTCCAATTCCTGCCCGGGCTCAAATACCGTCGGCGAAAAGCCGGCCAGCTGCGGGATCCCCTCAGGGATCGTGTCGCTGACTTCCAGGACTTTCCCCTTCTCATTTATAATGATATATTTTTCATTTTCTATGATATATGCCGCCGGCTGGCATTCAAGAACCGTCACCTTTACCGACGGCGGGATCGCCACCCGCTTTACGGAGGCGGTGTCAACATATGCGATAGCCAGCAAATTTTTCCTGATCCGCCGCATACTGGTGCGGAACAGATTCTCTCCTTCAATTTCCCCCACAGCCTGGCTGATTTGCTCTGTGGAAACCCGTTCGTTCCCCTCTATTACCACGCTGCGGATTTGAAAGACCGGCGTAAAAAACATGACAATCAACACGGCAGTGAGAAACAGCAGGGAAAAAAAGATGACGCGCCGGCGCTTCATCGCGCGGATCCGCGCGCGCTGCCGCTGGGTATGCCGTTTCTTGAGGTTCGCATCAACCGCCGTATTCCCCGCCACATGGTTCACTCCTCTCGCTTTATCGCCGCTCCGCAGGCAGATAAGTATATTTCAATGGTTTCATAGCCTCTGTCAATATATTTCACGTTTTCGATTTCTGTAATCCCGTCCGCGGCAAGCCCCGCGACCACCAATGCTGCGCCGCCCCGCAGTTCCTTCGCAACCACCCGGGCCCCGCTAAGCCGCCGGACGCCCTGTATGACAGCCACCCTGCCGTCCACTTTGATGTCCGCCCCCATGCGGACCAGTTCTTCCACATGCTGGTAACGGTTTTCAAAGATATTTTCCACAAACATGGTCGTCCCGTCCGCAATACAGCACAATGACATGAACGGGGACTGAATATCCGTCGGGAACCCCGGATAAGGCATCGTAGTAATTTTTTCAATACTTTTGAGCCTTCCCGCCGGCGCGGTCAAAATGATGCGCGCCTTTTCCGTGTAAATCCGGCATCCCATCTCCCGCAGCGCCGCCAGGATCGCACCCATATGCGATGCATCCGTATTCCGCAGGATGACGCTGCCCCCTGTCGCAGCGGCCGCCGCCAGATATGTGGCGGAAACAATCCGGTCCGGGATAATTGTATGCTCTACGCCATATAGCTTTTTAACGCCTTCAATCCGGATCACATCCGTCCCGCCTCCGGAAATTTTCGCGCCCTGGCGGTTCAGGAATTGCTCCAAGTCCACAATTTCCGGTTCCCGCGCCGCATTGGTGATCACCGTCGTCCCCTCCGCCATGCAGGCCGCCAGCATGATATTTTCTGTCGCGCCAACGCTTGGAAAATCCAATTGGATATTATCCCCGTGCAGATTTTCTGCGCTGCAGTTTATGTACCCATGCGCTTCCGTGATATCCACGCCCAATTTCCGCAGCGCTTTCAAATGCAAGTCAATCGGCCGGTTCCCGATTTCACAGCCCCCCGGCATGGAGACCACCGCTTTTTTGCACCGCGCGATGATCGCCCCCAAAAAAATAATGGACGAACGCATCTGCCGCATCAATTCCTCCGGGATTTTGCAATCTGAAATCTGGTCCGATTCAACCACCAAAACTTTATTCTGGCGCTTCACCCGGCAGCCGAGATTTTTTAAAACCGCAATCGTCATCGAAACATCCCGCAGGTCGGGGCAATTATATATCACGTTTTTTCCGCCATTCAGGATCGTAGCCGCCAAGATCGGCAGCACGGCGTTTTTCGCGCCCTGGACGTCAATCTCGCCCTCGATTTTGCCGCCGCCCTGTATTACGAATTTCCCCATATAACAGAACACCTCCCATAGTCCCTCTCAATTTAGTACATAATATGGAATTTGGGAATAAAGTGTTCCTTATATCACTTTATTATATCAAATGCACGCTGTAAAATCAATATCTTTCTCACAATTAGAAATTTCCAAAAAAAGCCGCTGCACTTTTACAAATTCCAGCTGTTCAGGTACTGCCGCTGGGCCGCTGTCAGTTCGTCAATGCGGATACCCAGGGACGCCAGTTTCCGCCGTGCCATCTCTTCGTCAATCTCCCGGGG
This sequence comes from Candidatus Avimonoglobus intestinipullorum, assembly GCA_018714645.1. GTDB lineage: Bacteria > Bacillota > Clostridia > UBA1381 > UBA1381 > Avimonoglobus > Avimonoglobus intestinipullorum. Next base: position 4,002 of record DVND01000113.1, on the reverse strand, counting down.
CACGTCCACAACCATCTTCTCAAAACGCCCCCTGTTCCGCGCGATATACGCCGCGCTCATGGCCTGTATGGAAAAGCTCATATCCATAATCTCCGCCGGGTGCCCGTCGCCGGCAGCCAGGTTTACCAGCCGCCCCTCCGCCAGCAGATACAGCCAATTCCCGTTTTCCAGCCGGTAACCCATGATATTTGCCCGCTGTTCTTCCTTCTGCACCGCAATGCGTTCTAACTCCTCCACGTTGACTTCCACATTGAAATGGCCTGCATTACACAAAATAGCGCCGTTTTTCATCCGCAAAAACGCTTCCGCCCCAATGACATCCCGGCAGCCTGTCACCGTCACAAACAGGTCCCCGATGCACGCCGCATCGTTCATCTCCATCACGTCAAAGCCGTCCATCCGCGCTTCCAACGCCTTGATGGGGTCGATCTCCGTCACGACCACCCGCGCGCCAAAGCCCTTTGCCCGCATGGCAACGCCCTTGCCGCACCAGCCATATCCCGCCACAACCACTGTTTTCCCTGCCACGATCAGATTGGTTGTACGGTTGATGCCATCCCAGACGGATTGCCCCGTCCCATAGCGGTTATCAAACAGATACTTGCACTTGGCGTTGTTCACCAGTACCATCGGGAACTTCAGCGCGCCCGCCTTAGCCATGGAAACCAGCCGGATGATGCCCGTAGTCGTTTCCTCGCAGCCGCCCAGCACCTGCCCCAGCTTTTCCGGGTATTCCGTGTGGATCAGGTTCACCAAATCCCCGCCGTCGTCGATGATAATGTGCGGCCCGGCTTCGATGACGCGCTTCATATGGGTTCTATATTCCTCCGCCGTACATGCATGCCACGCATACACATGCAGCCCCTCATGCACCAGTGCCGCCGCCACATCGTCCTGCGTGGACAGCGGGTTGCTGCCGGTGACGAACATATTCGCGCCGCCCGCCGCCAGCACCTTACACAGGTACGCCGTCTTTGCCTCTAAATGGATGGACAGCGCCACGTTCAGGCCTGCAAACGGCCGTTCCCGCGCAAATTCCGCTTCGATACCGCGCAGCAGAGGCATGTTCCGCCTCACCCATTCGATTTTGCGCGCACCGCTTTCCCACAATTTGATATCCCGTATTGCACTCATTTCATAATCCTCTCCCGCACTTTTTCACATTCATAATAAACCCGCTCTGCATCCAGCGTTTTCAACTCCCGGTTCTCCATTAGAATATCCCCGTTTACCAGCACCGTTTCCACTTCTGACCCATTGGCGGCATACACCAACGCCCCGCGGGTATTGTTCCGGGGATAGAATTGTGTGGTATGCATATCCAGAATTGCCAAATCCGCCTTCATCCCCACTTCTACCGCGCCGATTTCCCGTTCCAGCCCCACCGCTTTCGCTCCGTTGACCGTTGCAAACCGCAGTACATCGTCCGCTTTCAACGCCATTGGGTCATGGCTGAGGCCTTTATGCAGCAGGGACAGCAGATTCATTTCCCCAAACATGTTCAGCGTATTGTTGCTGGCCGCACCGTCCGTCCCGATTGCCACATTGACGCCCCGCCTCTGCATCTCCAAAACCGGCGCGACACCGTTTGCCAGCTTCAGGTTGCTTTTGGGGTTCGTTGCCACCGTCACGCCTTTTTCGGCCATGATTTGTATATCATGCTCCGTGGTATAAACACAATGCGCCGCCAGGGTCGGATATTGGAACAGCCCAATTTGATCCATCAGCTCAATGGGCGTACAGCCATATTGCTCCCGCACATCCGCCACTTCTTTTTCGCTTTCCGACAGATGGATATGGATGCGCAAGCCATATTGCTCCGCCGCACGCATCACGGTTTTCAGATACGCGGGATCGCAGCTATAGGGCGCGTGCGGCCCCAGCATAAACGTTATTTTTTCATTCTTGCAATTTAAATACGCATCCAGGTTTTCTTGCAGACGGGCGCGCCCGCCTGCGTTCTCCCCTTCGCCCACGAGCCCGCGGGACAGCACCGCCCGGATCCCGGATTCCTCTGCCCCCCGCAGGACAGGGGCGATATCGATATTCATATCCGCAAAACAGGTCGTCCCTGTTTGTATCATCTCCATACAGCCCAGCAGCGTCCCCCAATAGATGTCCTCCTTTGTGAGCTTGTCCTCCAATGGCAGGATATGGCCAAAAAGCCAGTCGTCAAACGCCATGTCATCCGCCACATTGCGGAACACGGACATATAGGAATGGGTGTGCGCGTTGATGAGCCCCGGTATCACAAGCTTGTCCGCCGCCTGCAGCACCTTATCGGCTGAAAATCCCGCCGGCGCCGCCCCGATCCCTGCGATCCGGTCTCCCACAATATAGAGATCCTGTTTTTCAACTGCAAATTGATCCTGCTTCAGGACCAACGTTTCCGCGTCTTTAATTAAAATATTCATTCTGTTTTCCCTCTTTTTTGCCGTAATTCTTCCAGCTCCTTCTCGGTTTCCGCGATTTCCGCTTTTGTTTTCAGCCGCGGGATAAAGCTGGGGACGATCCTGCCCTTTCCTCTATTCTTGATGTAAAAAAAGCCCAGCCCGGAAAAGACCACTGCGCCGATCAGGTTGACCAGCATATCCTCCATGGTATCACGCAGGCCGGTATCCAGATACCCGCCCTCAATCACCAGTTCCGTCTGTTCCCCTTTGATGGTCCCGTGAATAACCGTCTCCTGTATATCAGAAACCACCACGGGCACATTCACGCCCGCCGGATTGAAATCCACGCTGGAGACAGTCTGGCAAAGCGTATCCTTCTGCATATCGGTACGGGCATAGGTGTCCATCCCAAATTCAAAAAACTCCCAGACCACGCCAATCGTCATGGAGAAGCAGAACGCCACAAACGCCACGAACGCAGGCGACAGGTTGATATGGATCCGCGGGTTCTGATTTAAAATATCAATCATGGCAAAACCGATGGCTGCCATCAAAAAACCATTGATGGTGTGCAGCATCAGGTCCCAATATTTGAACGCCAGATAAAACCCCTGTATTTCCCCTAAAATTTCCGCCGCGAAGATAAATAGGAGGATGACCACCTCCAGGGCAGTTGGAAGCTTGATGTTCAGTTTCCTGTCCGCAATCGCCGGAATCATGAACAGCACCAGCGTCAAAATACAGGTAAAAACGTTATTATAGTTCCGTTGATGGATCTGAAGAATCAAAACAACGATCACCAATAACCGCAAAACAATATACAGCGTCACGCGCCGTTTTACCCCTTTTGGCAATTTTTCCATCCAAAACCATTCCCTTCTCATCAATCACCGTGTATTGTATCACAGCTGCCGGAAAATTGCGATACTTTTTTGAAAAAAAGAATAAAGACGGGCAAAAACTGCCCGCCTTTTGTTCCTTGAATGATTTTACAACACCAGGGACGGCGCGGAATACACTCTGGCCCCCAGCTCATTGTCCAACATATAAAGCCCCTTTGCGTCGCTTCCAAACAGCTCCATCTTTGTGATCAGGTTCTTTGCGTTGGTCTCTTCCTCGCCTTGCTCCTTCACAAACCAATCCAAAAACTGCATTGTCCTGAAATCCTTCACCGAATATGCCTGATCATAGATTGCATGGATCAGGCCCGTCACATACTGCTCATGCTCATAGCCCACCTGCAGCGGCGCCATATTGGTATCAAACGCCTTGTCCGGCTTCGCGATTGCGTCAAGCGTCACCTTTTCATCGTTGTTCTGCAAATATTTTATAAACAGCAGCGCATGATCCCGTTCCTCCTGCGCCTGGATATTATACCAGTTCGCAAAACCGTCCAGCCCCTGCTCCGTATAGTAATTTGCAATATCCAAATACAAATACGCAGAATAAAATTCCTTATTCACCTGCGTGTTCAGCAGTTCCACTACTTTTTTATCCAACATATTTTTCCCTCCTTTTCCGCAACTATTATACCACGATCTTAAACTTTTTTCAATAGCAAAAACTTATTTGATTTTTTTTAAAATACCTCTTGATTTTTTCCAATTAT
>DVND01000112.1 GCA_018714645.1 Candidatus Avimonoglobus intestinipullorum | reverse complement strand
GCCACTGCATTTTTTGCTATCCAACAAAAAAGCAGCAGATATATACCCTATCTGCTGCCAAATAAAACCTATTCTCCCGCTGCCTCGTATGCCCGGCGATGGATCGCAATCAGCTCATCCACCTGCATATTGTGCAGCGTTGATAAAAACTCATTATAGGTGCTTGCAATATCCAATTCTCCCAGCACCCATTTCTGTTCCATGTCGCTGACATAATCAGACAACGTTGCCAACAGCTCCGTGGCCTTTTTTGAATCCTCTTCATTCAGTGTATATTTCCGGTTTACATATTTTTTCAAATACCCGTTATTCATGTAATCGTCAATCCCAGCTAACGCCACAGGCGTTAGCCATTGCCGTTCGTATTCAAAATCCTGATGATACGCCATGCTGAGCTGGGCGCCATATGTATTCAACACATCCACAACCGAACCTTCATCATGGCTGTTGATGATATTTTCCTTCAATTGAGGTTTTCCGTCCACCATGTCATAGGTCTCGCCTTCAATGCCGTAATTGGCCAAAATCCGCCCCTCCGGACTGAACCAAAAATCCATATACCGGATGGCTTCAACAGCATTTTCCGATTTTGCGGAAATGCCCCATCCAGCGTCTTTCGTCGGCTGCCGGCTGTCATAGTTTGCGCCGGAAGGCGGCGCCATAGGCACAAAGGAAAATCCCGGGATTTCATCCTGTAACCTATTGTTATACAGGGCTGTGGAACCGAACCAGTCATACGTGGAGCCGCCCACATCCTTCCCCAGCAGCTCGTCCCGCGCGCCGCTGCCGCGGGTATAGATCTCCGGATCGATCAGCCCTTCCTTGTACCATTTGGCAATATTCGATATAGCTTCGATAAATTCCGGTTCACAGGGCGTATATACAATGGTCCCATTTTTTTCCATAATCCCCTGGTTTGTATCCCAGAGCTGCAGCAAACAGGTTACGCTTTCGGTATAGTCCACCCCGGCCTTCCGGTTAAAGTATGGGATTTCATCTGCGATCCCGTTTCCGTTCGGATCCTGCGTCTTGAACGCCTTTAAGACCTGATAATATTCCTCTACGGACTCCGGCTCCTTCAACCCCAGCCTGTCCAGCCAATCCTTGCGGATAAACCATCCATTGGAAAACTCACCGTCCGTATAACACGGCAGGAAATAAATCTTTCCGTCCTTCCATTGGGTCACCTCCCGCAAGTCGGGGTTTTCTTCAAAAAACCGCTTGATATTGGGCGCATATTCCTCAATCAGCTCATCAAGAGGCCGCAGTGTCCCGTTTATCGTGTACTGATTAATCGCCGTTTGCGTATAAAGGTGGATGATGTCCGGTTCCTTGTCTGCCGCCACCAGCATACCCAGCGCCTGCTGCCAGTCTGTGACGTTTTTGGGCAGTATGTTTTTCAATCCAATGTTGGTCATTTCCCGCGCTTTTACCAGGGTAGGCATGTCCTGCGTGTCCACCACAGATCCGTTTTCCGTCCACGCGACCGTCAACGTGACGGGTTCCGTTCCCCGATAATAGCCCATATCGTAATTCCCCTGGCCGTTCCCGCAGGAAACAGCGCCCAAAACCGCTGCCGCGGCAATTAACATTGTCCCTATTTTGCGCAGCCATTTCCCCGCCATCAAGCTTTCTCCTTCCTTTCTCCGAAAACATAACTTTTTATATGGTTTATCCCCTTTTGGATGGGGATTTCAACACAACAAAGCCCCGTTTTATTATGGGACAAATTCGTATTCGGCTCATTTTCAACGAACTGCCCGCTGCCTTCCCCTTCCAGCAATTCAACGTGTACAATGCCAAATTCGTTTTCCGCCTCCGCAAGGTTTTTCTTAGCCGTCTCCCGGACATGGCTGTTTTCACCGATGGGCAGGGAAAAACCGCATTCATAAGCAGTGCACGCAAAATCCGCCTGGATATCATGGATCCGTATATGCCCCTTCCCATATGGTTCAATTCTTGTTTTTATCAGAATCCCCGCCATGGGGCTCCATTCCGCGTATACGTAATCCTCTCCAATTTCCGTCCGGCTGCTTTTTTTCCGCGTGAACACCATATCGTCCCGCACAAATGCAAGCATGGAGTCCGGCGCGCATTGGGACAGCGTCCGGCTCCCCTTTGGGACGGAAAAGCCAAAATAGCTGGAATATGCAAACTTCCCGTATTTTGCGTCGGCATGGGCCGGTTCCCAATCTGCGTACTGCCCCGCCGTATACGCCGTCACATCGCACGGATCCCGCCGGTCTACCAGCATATATGCATGGGGAAGCCGTTTACGGGCGTCCAGCTGCGGCAAAGGCTCTTCCTCCGCCTGCCAGAAGGGATGTTCCTCCCCCAGCGCCAGCACCAAAAAGCTTTTCATAGCCCAATAAGGCGACCCAGGCGCGTTGTATCCCTCGCACATGATGAGGTTTGGATATGTATATCCCAGCGTCAGTTTCCCCTCGCAGTCCAAAATGGGATGCTGGAACCACCACCGCATATGCCTGCCGATGATCCCTTTTGTCACGCCCCAGGAATGCACATATTCTCCGGCGAACGCCAGCGCCGAAAAAAACGCGCACTGGGCAAGCGCACCCATTTATTTTGCGGCATAACATAGTCCGTGGCCGTCGCCCCGGCTTTTACTGCGCCAGTTTCGCCTGCAACGGTTAGCAGCGCCATCGTTTGTGCACCTGATCCTGCTTTGCTCCGCGCATCAAGCGTCAACTTACGTTCTGCGGAATAATCCCCCGCCGCCAATTCAAACCCAATATGTACCTTGGGGCTGCCGCTCACCTGCGCTCCTAATCCTGTTGCTTTCTTCAGGTATGTAGCTTCCGCCCCATCTACAGCGCCAACGACTGCTGCGCCGCCCAACTGCTCCGCCGCGAAAAAGCCGTCTGCCTTTCCCAGCATCCCGCTTTTCCCGCCAATGAACACGCCCTGTCCTGCCAAGTCTGCCAGCCCGGCGTCATCCATCTCCACCGATTCGCCTTCTGTCATTTCATACTTTACATACATGTCATCCGGGACGGCATACGCAACCAAATCGTCAAAAGTCTGCCGCCAGTATCCGGAACCCGTCTGTGTCTGCGCCGCCAACGCGGTAACGCTGCCCATCGCCACCGCCAGCGCTGACAGTGCACTCACAGTTCTTTTCAGTAATTGCTTCATGTTAGCCTTCCTTTCAAATTATTCTATAAAGGTGTTTTCTTGCTCTTCTCCCTGCCCCGTAATCCGGCTGCGGGCCTCCTGCGTTGTGATCTGCACCGTATAGGTTTCCGGGATCCACTCCACAGCCGCCCCCAGGCTATCCGACACAGCCCGGACAGGGACGAGCGCCCTGGAATCGACGAGCACCGGCGGCGAATCCAGCAATATCTTCGTCTGTACCGCATCCTCGGCGACATCCTGCACAATCATCGTTTCCGAACCGATTTTCAGGGAGACAAACAAGCTGCCTTTTACCGCTATAATGATCTGCTCTTCCTGAACCCAGTCCACTTCTGCACCCAACCGCTCAAAAATCGCCCGCATGGGTACCATCGTCCGTTCCTGTATAATTACAGGGGGCACGTCAAATGCCAGCGCTTCCCCGTCCACCTCGACAGTGACCTCTGGGTGCGCTGCAGCCGGAACTGAAAACAAAAATAGCAAAGCTAAAACCAAATATGTCAACCTATGCTTCATATTCCCTCCTGTGCATTAATTTGGAGCGAAGCAACACCTTCCGCCCCGCTCCAACCATTTGCGATTACTGCAATTCGCTGAAATCTACCGTCCCGGTCCACTCGACGTTCGGATCGTTTTCATAATCCAGCCCGGCGGCGCCGCTGGCAGCGATTACATCCGCCACTTCAAACAGTTTTATTTCGATTTTCGGTGGGATATATTTTTTCATACTCAATCAATTCCTTTCCTTCTTATTTCCAATTTATTTTGCACCCAGCCATTTCCCGTTCGCGCCGACCATGTTGCTGATAACGTCACTGTAAAAATAGCCGTCTGCCGTCTGTACAAAGCTTTTTGCATAAATTGCAGTGCCAAAATCCGCTTCACCGATATTTTCCACTTCTACAACATACGCCTTGCCGGACTCCAAATCGCCTGCATTAGCCACTTCTGTCTGCGTGCCGCCAGCCGCATCAAAATCGCTGGATTTCAGCAGGAATGTACCATAGTTCTGCACCACCGGATCACCTGTTTTCTCTATGGACGTTTTAAAGCCCACCACACCGGATTTATCCGCGCCGTCGGCAGTATCGGCATAATAACCGGAATCTGAGGTCACCGTCAGCTCCACCGCATCCTCTGCAGGCTCCGGCGTACCCTCCACGGTTAGGGTGTAGTAAATGTCGCCTGTTGTAAATTCATCGTCAGAGATCATTTCCCCGGAAACGATGGCAAAACCATTTTTCTGCGCCGTTTCCTGCACTGTGCCGTCCGCTGTCACAAACGTTACATCCGCACCGCTGATTGCACTCGCCGCCGTCCCCGCCGGAACGGTGATTGTTTTTGCCTCATTATCAATTTCTGCCGCTGTACTCTCCGGCGCCAATGCGCATACTACATACTTTGCATTATCTGTATAACCCGTTCCGCCTGTCACATTTGTGCCCAAAATCTTGCGCGCTACAAGGTTGTCAATATAGCAGCCGGATTCCCCCGCTGCGAACCCAAAATGCAACCCTTGTACACTTCTGAACATAGTATAGCTGTGATTTGCCAATCCGTCGAATTGGATATTTTCCGCAATTAATTCCCCATCTGCATACACATAAATGTATGGCTTGGTATTAGATGTTTTACTTCCCGTCTGATAAATCACCATGTCATAACGTACCCATTTGTTCAACGGCATAGTATATTCCGTTGCCTTATTAAACACCGACACAGCGCCACTCTCTCCCGCCACTTCTAACATCGTGGTTGATGGCATCGTAACACCATCACTGCCACTTCCATCCCTTGCCGTTTGCAGCTGGAATGTCCGGGGTTCACTGTAATCGGAAACAGCCATTTCAAAGCTGAAGTATGCATAATTACCTGTATTTCCATACTCCCCATTCCCGCTCGTCAATGGGTTTAATCCGGATGGTTCCCCCATATTAGGATCATTTTTAGACCCGCTCTTTACTTCTAGGAACAGCGGCTGGTTTAAATTCTCCACACTAAATGCGGCGTCCTCCTTGCCAAACAGCCCCGCTTTCCCGCCGAGATAACTGCCCGCCGCTTCCAGCGCGGCGATTTCCTCAACACCCATAACCGTAGAACTAACCGCATTAGACGCTGAAAGGCTGACGTCCGAACTGATCCGCATCATATCCGGCGCAACAAAGCGTCCCAACCCTGTGAAGGTTTGTGCCCAATAATTGTCATTGCCTGTGACAACCTGTGCCGACGGTTCTTCCGCAAATACACTTGCCCCGGACACTATCACTGCAACCGCTGCCAGCCCCGCCAGCGTTTTCTTGATCTGGTTTTTCATCTTTTCCCCTCCTGTCAAATTTGCAAAGGCCCTACAAAAAACAGCCAGGGCACCTACATATTGTTTCCTGCAGCATGGTATGCTGCAGGAAGGGGCTGCCCCTTCCGTGTTTTATAAAACCCTTTAAAATAAACTGTTCCTATTATTCAT
>DVND01000111.1 GCA_018714645.1 Candidatus Avimonoglobus intestinipullorum | reverse complement strand
CGGTGTCAAATTTTCAGAGCCTCTTATAGAGGTTAAGCCTGTAATAGCCCCTTATAGGGGCTGTGCAAACCACCAGTTTACTGGTGGTTATGATTTACTTTTTGACTGCACGCAATTGTGTCCTCAATTGTTTCCAAATTTGCAAAATAGGGTTGGAACGCGGTTGTAAAGTTAGCGATAGCCTATTGGCTATTTCTTCCGCAACCTCTGGAATGGATTTTCCGTCTGTTTGAAGTTTATTTTCAAATACAGGACTTTCAAAAGCAGTGAAGCATCGGGGGATTTGGCGCACAGCCCATGAGTTCCCAAACTCCAAACGTTTATGTAACCGTTTGCGCAGCGTCTTTTCCCGTACACATAAAATGAAGTGCTGTACTTCAATGCCATTTGCGCGGAGCGCGCCAATGATTTCATGGTAATAACGCACGTCGACAAGTGTCATGGGGACGACAATTATCCCTTGATACTGTTCTGCCAAATGGAAAAGCATATCGCGGTTGACGCTTCTCCACAGCGGCTCATCCTGAAAATTATCTGCAGCCAACTCTGCCGGCTCATTTTTTCGCAGCCAATATCCGACATTTTCCGGATCGTATAAATATGCTTTATTGAGCCGGCGGCACAATTCGTTGGCGGTTTGGGTTTTTCCACTGCCGAAAGCACCATTAAGCCAAATAATCATTATATTCATTCCTTTTTTGAATTACAGCCGTCTTGCCAGCTTTTCCACGTTATCCCTTCTGAACTGCTCAAAGCGGTCTTCTTCCAGCGCATCCCGGATTTGCTGCATCAATTCATTGTAAAAATGCAGGTTGTGGATGACGGAGAGCCGCATTGCCAACATTTCCTTCGCCTTGAACAGATGGCGGATATACGCGCGGGAATAGTTTTGGCAGGCCTCACAGGTACAGCCCGGGTCGATGGGGGATAAATCCCGTTCATATTTCTGATTTAAGAGGTTCATCGTCCCGTTCCGTGTGAAGATAAAGGCGTGGCGCGCATTGCGGGAGGGCATGACGCAATCGAAAAAGTCAATGCCGCGGGCGACGCCTTCAATGATATTCGCGGGCGTGCCGACGCCCATCAGATACCGCGGGCGGTCCTCCGGCGCGTGGGGGAGCGTCACATCCAAAATATGGTACATTTCTTCGTGGGTTTCCCCAACCGCCAAGCCGCCGATGGCATAACCCGGCAAGTCCAGTTTGGCGATATCCTTCATATGCTGGATGCGTAAATCGTCATAGGTGCCGCCCTGGTTGATGCCAAACAAGAGCTGGTTTTTATTGATGGTGTCCTCCAACCCGTTTAAGCGGGCCAGTTCCGCTTTGCACCGTTCCAGCCAACGGTAGGTACGGGCACAGGATTGCTTGACGTAGTCATAGGGGGCAGGGTTTTCGATGCATTCGTCAAACGCCATGGCGATGGTGGAGGCCAGATTGGATTGGATCTGCATACTCTCCTCCGGCCCCATAAAAATCTTCTGCCCGTCGACATGGGAGTTGAAGCTGACGCCTTCTTCCGTGATTTTCCGCAGCTTCGCCAGGGAAAAAACCTGGAACCCACCGCTGTCCGTGAGGATGGGCCTGTCCCAATTCATGAATTTGTGCAGGCCGCCCAATTCTTTGATCAGCTTATCACCGGGACGGACGTGCAGGTGGTAGGTGTTGGACAATTCAATCTGGCAGCCCAGTTTTTTCAAGTCTTGCGTGGATACCGCGCCCTTGATGGCCGCAATGGTGCCGACGTTCTGAAAAACAGGCGTTTCCACCGTGCCGTGCACCGTATGAAAACGCCCTCTTCTTGCCAATCCGTTTGTATGCAGTATTTCAAACATAATCTTGCTCCTCAATGTATAAACATCGCATCCCCAAAGCTGAAGAAGCGGTACCGCTCTCTGACGGCTTCCTTGTATGCGTTCAGTACGTGTTCCCTGCCGGCCAATGCGCTGACCAGCATAATCAGCGTGGATTCCGGCAGGTGGAAATTGGTAATCAAGGCATCAATCACATGAAATTCCTTGCCGGGATAGATGAAAATATCCGTCCAGCCGGTCTGCTCCTTTAAGGGCAAGCCGGACAACCCCACGGTTTCCAGTACCCGCGTCGCCGTGGTGCCGACGGAAATGACCCGTTTCCCGTTTGCCTTGGTGCGGTTGACCAGGTCCGCCGTTTCCTGGGGCAGGATGTAAAATTCAGAATGCATTTTATGGTCTAAAATATCGTCCGCCTTGACGGGGCGGAACGTCCCAAGCCCCACATGGAGCGTCAGATATCCGATATTGACGCCTTTTTCTTTGAGCTGCCCCAACAATTCCGGCGTAAAATGCAGGCCGGCGGTGGGCGCTGCGGCGGAGCCGGGATGCTTTGCATAGACAGTCTGATAGCGGTTTCTATCTTCCAGCCGTTTTTTGATATAGTGCGGCAGCGGCATTTCTCCCAGCCGCTCCAGCACGTTTTCAAAAACCCCTTCATATTCAAACCGCACAATGCGGTTTCCGTCGTTGACAATTTCCAGAATTTCCGCTTTCAGTTCCCCGTTCCCAAATACAAACCGCGCGCCGGGCTTTGCGATGCGGCCCGGCTTTAGGATGACTTCCCATTCATCCAGCGTCCGCTTGTGCAGCAGCAGGAATTCAATCGCCCCGCCGGTATGTTCCTTATGCCCATACAGGCGGGCGGGGAGGACTTTGGTGTCATTTAAAATCAGGCAGTCACCCGCTGAAAGGAACTCCGGAATATCGTAAAAATGATGGTGCTCGACAGCCCCCGTCTGTTTATCCAGGCACATGAGCCGGGAGGCGCTTCTGTCCGCCAACGGCTCCTGTGCAATCAATTCCTCCGGGAGGTCATAGTAAAAATCTTGTCTGTTCATTCCATGTCCTTCTTTTTTAGTTTACCGGAACGGTAATCTCGCTCCAGGTTTTGATGATGCCATTGGCAACGCCTGTGGCAACCTTTGTCTGCCAGGAATCCGAAAGCATATTCCGCAACTCCTCTTCGTTGGTGATAAAGCCCACCTCCAACAATGCCGCCGGCATATTACAGGAGCGTGTCACCACGTGTTCCGCCGTTTTTACGCCGCGGTTGCGCTGGTTTGTTTGTTTGATCACTTCACTCAGGATGTTTGAAGCAAGCTCTTTGCTGGTTGCGCCGTAATCATCGCCATTGTTGGAAGCGCTGTAATAGATTTCCGCACCGCTGGCGGAAGGCGCATTTTCAACAGAGTTGATGTGGATGCTGACAAACAGCGCCGCGTTTTGCTGGTTTGCCAGCTCCGCCCGCTCTGTCAGCGTCGGATACAGGTCGCCGGAACGCGTCATGACGACTGTAATGCCGTTGTTTTGCAAAATACTCTGCACCTTTTTGGTAATACTCAACGTGATATCTTTTTCTTGGTGGACGCTGCCATCCAGGCTGCCGCTGGCACCCGGGTCGGAACCGCCGTGTCCCGCATCCAGGACGACAATTTTCTTCCCTGCATTGCCGGGATTTGCCGTGGGGGCGGCGGAGGGTTTCACCGTCGGGCTCGCCGTTGGATTTGCCGTGGGCACGGCCGTGGAGGCTGCGCCGGAAACAGTGATAACAACGCTTTTTCCATCAGAGGAAAGCTGCATATCATAGCTGGTTGCCCGATCCAAGTCCACTGCAATGCGGGTGTAGGTATCGTGCTCCCCGATACGCACGGTTTTTACGCCGCCGTAATTGATTTCATAGGAATTGTTGATTTTGTAGGTGGCGTTTGCGATGTCGGTATAATAGACATTGTTGGAAGTCAAAACGGGGTTAGACATGGATTCAATCGCTTTATCCGCTGTTACCGTGATTTTGACCGAGGATGTTCCAACCTTGCTGCTGGTGAGGTTCGTCAGCGTGATGTCCTTCCGGGGGCTGTTTACCGAAATCCGTTTTAAATCATTGTCAAAGGATACGTCCATGCCAATGCTTTCCGATACAAACCGCACCGGCACCATTGTTTTTGCGGATTCTCCCGCCTTTGCTATCAATTTTGGCGCGACGCCGTCCGGAATAGAAACGCGGCTCCCATTGACAAGCGCCGTGTTCTGATTGATTGTCAAGATGATAGAGGTATCATTTGTTTCGATGGTTACCTGCCGTGTATCGTGTTCATATCCGACCGTGGCGCCCAGCGCTTCAAATACTTCCCGTACAGGGACGACGGCGCGGTCGTTGAAGATGATGGGTTCCAGCGGCGTTTGGATTTTGCTGCCGTTGACATATAAATCATAAATGGAACCGTTGTATTCGTGCCTCCCCCCGTCATATTCCAGCGTCATTGCATGACCTTGCACAAACGCCTGTATAATGAAAATAAACGCCAACAGGATGGCGGTTGTGTGCTTTCTCATGTGCTCCCTCCCAGAGATCAGTTGTCAGATGAATCCTCCACCGGTATGTGAAAATGCTTGTACGCCGGCTGTGTCACAATCCTGCCGCGGCTTGTCCGCGCCAGAAACCCCAATTGCAGCAGATACGGCTCGTACACGTCCTCGATGGTGTTTGGATCCTCGCCGATAGTGGCAGCCAGCGTATCCAGCCCAACGGGGCCGCCCCCGAAATTCTGAATCATCGCCAGGATCATGCGGCGGTCAATTTGATCCAGCCCCTTTTGATCGACCTCCATGGATTCCAGCGCCGCATTGGCGACTTCTTTTGTGATTTCCCCGTCATACCGGACTTGTGCAAAATCGCGTACGCGTTTTAAAAGGCGGTTGGCTATGCGCGGCGTCCCGCGGGAACGGAGCGCGATCTCATGCGCGCCGGGGTCGTCAATACCAATTTTCAAAAGAGCTGCAGACCGCTTGATGATGGTGACAAGCTCTTCTTCTGTGTATAAATCCAGCCGCGACAGAACCCCAAACCTGTCGCGCAGGGGGGCTGTCAGAAGCCCCGCGCGGGTAGTCGCGCCGATCAGCGTAAACTTTGGCAAATCCAGCCGGATGGATTTTGCGGACGGCCCCTTGCCGATAATGATATCCAGCGCGTAATCTTCCATGGCGGGATACAGGATTTCCTCCACCGTCCGGCTCATACGGTGGATTTCGTCAATAAATAAAATATCGTGCTGGGACAGGTTTGTCAAAATCGCGGCCAAATCGCCCGCCTTTTCAATCGCCGGGCCGCTGGTGATGCGGATATTGACTCCCAGTTCATTGGCGATGACCCCTGCCAGCGTGGTTTTACCCAATCCCGGCGGGCCGTAGAGCAGGACGTGGTCCAGTGCTTCATGCCGGTCCAGCGCCGCTTGGATGTAAACCTGCAAATTACTCTTTACCTTTTCCTGCCCGATATACTCGCGCAGCTGGCGCGGGCGCAGGCTGGCCTCGATGTCGGAATCCTCTTCTGTATAATCGCTTGTAACAATGCGTTCGTTATCGTCAAATATCACGTTTTCACCCCTACTTCATCAGCTTTTTCAAAGCCTGGCGGACGGTTTCTTCCAACTCCAGGCCGTCCCCGACAGAAGCCACCGCCACCGCCGCTTCCGATTGGGAATATCCCAGTACCGTCAGCGCGCTGACGGCTTCGGAAACGGTGTTATTGTCCAATTCGATATCGGGCATGTCCGCGCCGACATCAGAATTTTTGAGCTTGTCCCGCAGCTCCAGGATCACCCGTTCCGCAAGCTTCGGCCCAACGCCCGCGGCCTTGGTAATGGCCTTTTTGTCATTGGAGAGGACTGCCAGCGCGAACTTCTCGGGCGAGGCGACAGAAAGGATTGAAAGCGCCGCCTTTGGCCCCACGCCGGACACCGACAGCAGGTGCAAAAACATGGACAGTTCCTCGTTTGTCAGGAACCCATAGAGATCCTGCACATCCTCCTTAACGTGCAAATGGGTATACAGCGTTGCTTCTTTTCCAATTCCACCCAAATTTTGCAGCACCGTTGCAGAGGTGTAGATTTTATATCCAACGCCGTTTGCATCCAAAACCGCAAAATTCTCCCCTTTATGCACCAGTTCGCCTCTTATATAATAAAACATGTCCGTTCTCCATACTTTTTTCTTAATATTTTGTAAAATAATATCCCTTTATATCATAACGCAACGTCCGATAATATGCAATGGATAACTTGTTAAAAATTTATTACAACTTTATTACCGTATCATAACCTGTTTGTTCCCAGCCGGTCGTTGATGCCGCTGGAATGGGCGTGGCAGATGGCGACGGCCAGGGCGTCGGCGGCGTCATCGGGGCGTGGGATCTGCCGCAGGTTCAAAAGCAGCTTTACCATCTGCTGGATTTGCTGCTTGTCCGCCCGGCCGTAGCCCGTTACCGCCTGCTTGATTTGCAGCGGAGTATATTCATAGATGGGGATATTGCGGTTGGTGACGGAAACCACTAAAACACCCCGCGCCTGGGCAACGGCGATTGCCGTTTTTGCATTGGTATTAAAGAACAATTCCTCAATTGCCACCGCATCTGGGTTATATTTGTCCAGGTACATGTTGATTTCCTCGTATATTTTTTTCAGGCGCAGCGAAGTGGACATGGCGGCATGGGTGGTGATGGCATTGTATTCGATGGGGCGGAATTTATTGCCCGTATACTCGATCACGCCGATCCCCACGATGGCATAGCCCGGGTCAATTCCTATAATTATCACAAAAAAACATCCCTTTTCCATTTCAGATTTATTTCATTATGATATTGCATATTGATACTTTTTGCTGTATAATATTTGCGAAACTGAGAAAACCCAGTATGATTATATTTTATCTGATTTGAGGAGGAAATGCAACC
>DVND01000110.1 GCA_018714645.1 Candidatus Avimonoglobus intestinipullorum | reverse complement strand
TAAAGTGTAATTTAGGGGGAACTTATCTGGTGAGATACTGATACAGCAGCGTAATTGCTTCCGCCCGCGTAATGGATTTTTGCGGGTACAGCATGCCGTCGCTGCCGGAGGCGATCCCAAACCCTTTTGCAATCGCGCAGTATCCCAGGTTTGCGGGGGAAATATCCGCCGCGTCTGCGAAGTCGCAGATGTAAATGCCTTGCAATTCCGCCACTTCCTTGATGCCCATGGTGCGGAGCAGGTATTTAATTGCGTCCTCTTTCTTCACGGTTGATGCGGGCGCTTTTTCGCTTTCGGAAAGGATGCCCATTTCAATCAGCCGGCTGTATATATCGTCTTCGCTTGTTTTATAAAGATACCCATTGTTCATGGTCGCATAAATCAGGCGCATATAATCCCCCTGGATGATTTCAGAATCAGGCCGGAAGGCGCTGCCCTCCAGGCGGATGCCGAAATTGCCCAGCGCATTGACCATATCCGCTACCCAATGCCCGTCGATATCGGTATAGGCGGCATTTTCGTCGGTTACGGCGGGCTCGCCGTCGTAGTCGATGAGCGCGCCCGATATGGCGTTCACGGTTGTGTTGCCGCCGTTGATGGCGTAAACCGGTTTATAAACGCCGTCCACAGAGACGTAAAGAAGCGATACAGGATCGTTTTCCAGGATGGTGTTGTATGCGGCGTCCGCATCGATTGCGGAGGCGCTGTCCGGCGCGTCTGCCACGGAGTCGTCCCAGTTTAAGCTGAAGGAGTACAGCCGGTCGTTTTCCGTATCCCAGGAGACGCTGATGGTATTGCTCACATAGGGGATGCCGTCAATCTGCCGTGCGTAGGAGAAATACAGGATGTCATTCGTGTAGTATACCGGGGTGACGCTGTATTCTTCTTCCCTTGCCGCCGCGTCTGCGAACTGTTCTGCATAGTGTGTTTTCAGGAACCCTTCTGCTTTTGCGCGGTATGCGGCAATTTGCTCCTCTGTTAATTGCGTGCGTTCCGCCGATTCATTTCTGATAATAAAACCATTGGAAGATAAGCTCGTAACCAATCCTGTTTTTGCGTTTGCAGTGATATGTAGATAACGGCCGCCGTTATTTTCATCACTGTTTTGCATAGAAATCTGGTAGAAGTAGGCATCATCTGTTTTGTATAAATTAGAACTTAGAACAGCCATATCTGCCGGAAGCGCCAGTTCCTCCATGGTTTTAACGGTCGCTATAATTTCGTCTGCGCTTTTCAGCCCGGCGACGTTGGTCAGTTCTTCCTGCTCGGCGGGGGAGAGCGTGGGCATTGCCGCCTCTTCGTCCCGCACAGCTGAATTTGCGCTGCCTCCGCCGCTGCTGCCTGCGTACTTTGCCGCATCCCGTTCGTCGCGCGTAACTTGCGTGCCTGTCTTGGCGTCAATGTAATTTGTATCCGCACTGTTTAATTTATATTCCAATAAAATCGCGCTGTCGTCCGTTGTCCCGTATTTGCGGTAGACCAGCTCCAGCGGGAATGCGGTTTTGTAGGCCTCCGCCGCATCTGCGGCGCTGATAACGCCGTCCAGGCTTTCAAAGGATTTGTCGTAATTCCAGTCGAGATTGAAGCTCTGTACCACTAATTCCGACGGGAGCAGGCGGATGTTGACGCTGGCGGAATTTTCCTGTACGGCGACCCCGTCCTTAACCCGCTGGAACTGGACATAAAAGGAAGGGGAACTATCCAGGCTTCCGGCGGAAGCCTGTTCGTCGTATTGCAAGGCGTCATTTGCATCGGCGAACGCTTCGGGCGCCACCCGGCGCAGATAGTTTTCGGCAAAAGCCGCGATTTCATCCTTGCTGTAATCATAGAGCCGCGGCGCATCGCCGCTGTTCTGGTACCAGGCGTTATCATACCGGTTCATGGAATGGATGTGCCCCTCCTGGTCGGAATACACGTTGATGCGTTTGGTGTAATCCTCGTTATTCCAGGAGAAGGAATAGCTGACGGTGCCGTCGTCATATTCTGAGGTACTGCTTTCAAAGTTTGTCAGCTCTGCCGGGATGTCAATTTTCGCCTTGACAGAAAGTAATGCTTCCTGCATCTGGGAGGTGTCTGTCGCCGCGAAGGCCGTCTGGCTTGCCAGCATGGCAAATGCCAGAAAAGCCGCCATCATTTTTTTCATAGTGTTCACTCCTTTTTATTTTTTTCCACTGTGGTATTAGACGTGCAATATAGAAATAAGTTCCATGTTTTTGAAATATTTATTTTAAATATTGACCGGACCGGTTCCGCTGATTATAATAATAAGAAGAAAGGTGGAACGGATATGGAATATTTGATTATCGGATTACTGCTGCTGTTGATTGTTTTGGCGGCGGTTATACTCATCCGGATGCCCGCGGCGGGGCGGACGAACGATATTGTGGAGGGTGTGCAGAACAGCGTCCGCAGCATGGGGGAGCTGATGCTGGCAAACCAGAAAAACACGGACGAATTGCAGACCCGCAAATTCGGGGAGATGGACAAGAACATTATGGAGAAGCAGGAGGCGCTGAACAAAGCGGTGTTTGAATCCTTTTCCCAGATGGAGACGCGGTTCAAAACCTTTGAGGCGGGGAATGAGCAGAAGCTGGAAAATATGCGCCAGACCATTGAGACCCGTCTGCACACCATGCAGGAGGATAACCAGAAAAAGCTGGAAGACATGCGCAAAACCGTGGACGAAAAGCTGCAAAAAACATTGGAAGAGAAGATGAGCCAGTCGTTCCAGCTGGTCAGCGAGCGGTTGGAGCAGGTGTATAAAGGGTTGGGTGAGATGCAGAACCTGGCTGTGGGCGTGGGGGATTTGAAAAAAGTGCTCTCCAACGTAAAAACCCGCGGCATTTTGGGGGAGATCCAGCTTGGCGCAATTTTAGAAGAAATTTTATCCCCCGAACAATATGAAACCAATGTTGCCACCAAGCCCAACAGCCGGGATGTGGTGGAATTTGCCATCAAAATGCCTGTGGGTGACAACGCCAGCGTCTATCTGCCCATTGACTCCAAATTCCCGGCTGATGCCTATTTAAAATTACAGGATGCGCGGGATACCGGGGACCAGGAGGCGGTCCAGGCCGCGGCGAAGGAGCTGGCGGCGCGGATCCGGCAGTCTGCAAAAGACATCCACGAGAAATATGTGGAAGTACCGTACACCACGGAATTTGCGATTTTGTTCCTGCCGTTTGAGGGGCTGTATGCGGAAGTGGTGAACAGCGGCATGGTAGAGACGCTGCAGCGGGACTATAAGGTCAACATCGCGGGGCCGAGCACCATGGCGGCGATTTTGAACAGCCTGCAGATGGGGTTCCGCACCGTGGCAATCCAGAAACGGTCGCTGGAGGTGTGGAACGTGCTGGGCGCGGTGAAGAGTGAGTTTGATAAATTTGGGGACATCCTGGAAGCGACCCAGCAGCGGATTACCCAGGCCAATAAGGAACTGGATAAGCTGGTGGGCGTGCGGACACGGGCCATCCAGCGGAAACTGCGGGATGTGGAAAAAATTGACGGTGCACAGGAATTGTTGGAATATGATGCGGAAGAATTGTAATTTTACGCGAAATTTAATCAATTTGACAAAAAAATAATGCAAATTTCTGCAAAACTATTACAAATTTAGTAGAATAAGGTAAAATAAAGCCATAATTATACAAAGGAGAAATGAAATTATGGCTGAAAATCAAAAGCATGTCAGTTTCAGGATGAATATCGCAACACACAATAAAATGCGGTATATTGCCTATGCGCGCGGGCAGACGGTATCCGGGCGGGTCGCGTTTCTGGTGCGCAAGGACATTGAGCGGTATGAGAAGGAACATGGTGAAATCACCAAGGAATTACTTATGGATTTGGAGCGGATGAATAAATAGGAAGCGCCGGATCGGATCCGGCGCTTTGGGCGGACGCTCAGTGCAGCATAGGGCGGTATAGCTCCAGCCAGTGATTGATTTGAAAAAGATATGCGGCGCACTGGGGTGCGGTATTGTCAGCCAGCAGATTGCGCAGCGCTTGTTTATCAACAAAGGCCAGGAGCGGCGCGCGCGCATCCTCCAGAATATCCAGCAGGGCCTGTTTTGCTGCAGTTTCATATTGCAGGCGGCAGTTGTCGGGACGGGGGGGCTGTTGTACCGCGGGCATTGATGGGGGTAAAATATCCCCGGCGGCTTTCTGCAAGATCGCCGCGCCGCGTTTCATGTCTTGCGGAATATTCCACACATATTCTACCAGCCGGTAGTCGCAGAACGGGAAGCGCAGTTCCACGCCGCTGGCCATGCCCATGCGGTCCATATGTGCAAAAAGGGTTGCCATGTGCCCCTGAAGCGTGAGGTAAGCGGTTTCCAGGCGGCGCTGTTCCGCCGGGTCGTCGGAGCGGCAGGGCGCTTTTGCGCGTGCCGCTTCAAATTGTGCGTGCGCATAGTTTGCCAAGTCCAAGGTTTCGGCAACCGCCGGGAGCAGGATACCGGAACAAATGGAAAGGGCTTGGTAGTATGCATCTGTGTCAAATGCGGGAGCGCTGCCGAACAATACGTCGGCGCAGCTATCGGATAGGACAACGGTGTGCCGTTTTTTGATTTCGCGGCAGAAGTACAGCAGCGCTGCGCCGCAGCCCGTCGGATATGGCAGGTCTGCATGATATGCGGCGTCGCGCAGTGTTTGTATAGGGGCGGGATCATTTTGCTGCAGCAGGATATGGCTTGTGCCGGGCAGACGGGGCATATCGCAATCCGGGGTGTAGACGGGAAGCAGTTCCCCGCGGGTACGCAGTGCGTCTGCGGCAATTGCCGCGGCGATGCCAAAGACAGGGCCGTCCGAAAGCAGCGCTGCAATCGGGACGTCTGCGCGCAGCCTGCGCCGGACGCTGTCGCAAAGGAGCGCCCGGAGATGCCCGGCAGTCTCTTCAAGGGATTCTGTGTGTTCGGTGCGCTGCAAGGTCCAGTAGGATTTTGTGAGGATGCCTGTGCGGCTGATGAGCATGTAGTGTGCGCCGGGCAGCTCCTCAATCCCTCTAAATATGCCGCCGCGGGAGTGGCAGGGCGGGCATGCAAAAAGCTCCTGCAGGCCCTCCTTATCGATTTCGGGTGCCACTGCCGGATGGCGGAACAGCGCCTTGGCTTCTGATGCAAAAATAAACGTGTGGTCCCTGACGGTATAAAAAAACGGTTTGATGCCAAAACGGTCGCGGCAGGCAAATACCCGCTGGCGCATGGAATCCCAAATGCAGAAGGCATACATGCCGTTGAGCCGCTTTGCGCATTCCGTACCGTAGTGGACGTAGGCGTAGAGCAGGGTTTCCGTATCTGAATCTGTGGAGAAGATGTATCCGAACTCGGACAGGTCTTTGCGCAGCTCCGGGGCGTTGTAAAGTTCCCCGTTATATGTAATAACGAATTCATAGCCTTCGATAATGCGTTTCATAGGCTGGCTGCCGCCAAGGGGGTCTATCACGGACAGGCGGGTGTTGGCGAAGGCGGCGTGTTCGCCGACCCATTCCCCGGCGGAGTCCGGGCCGCGGCGGCGCAAGGATTCCGCCATATCGCGCACCAGCAGCGTGTTGTACCCTTTATAAGCAATGAGGTTTCGTTTAAAATTTACGATTCCTGCAATACCACACATACTGTTCACTCCTTTTCATGTGCTGTTACAGTATATGCAAAGCAGGTATGCTTGGTGTATCAATCTGTAAAAAAAGGGGGAGTATCTGATCATGTTGGTTTGTCAAACATATTGGACAATGAACTCATTAGGAGAAAACCATTGAAGAGGTCTCATGGGAAAGTTGTTAGAACGGCGGTTATGGACAATAAGCTGTTTTTCGAAATCATCTAAAGACCAGAAGCAATGGGAGGAATAAAAACGCTTCATATCTTCACGGTGACTTCGTTCCACTTTGCCGTTGTGTCGAGGTGTGTAAGGACGGATGAGCTTATGGCGTATGCCGAGCTTTTGGGCAGTGGCTTCAAAGAGAGTAGGAACATCCCGTTTAGAATTGGAAAACCGATTGGTAAACTCAAAGCCATTGTCAGTCTGTACACACTCCACATGAATTCCCCTGCGCGCATACCACTTTACCAGCCTATCCAGAAAATCGGCGGAGGAAAAGGAGGACTGTTCCGGATAGGCGGCCAAAAACCGCAGCCTGCTAAACTCATCGATAGCAGTATATTGAAACAAGCGCAATTCCGGGATGGCAATACAGCGGCGGGGAACCACTTTGACATCCACCTGAACACGTTGACCGGGATAAGTCATTTGCTCATAAGGTTTCGGTTTATACGGCTTTTGGGTCTTAGGTGGCTGGAACATACCCATTGTGCGCATGACGCGAAACAGGCTTTCAGGGCGGCGGGTATAACCGCGCTGTTTTAGGCGGTGCCACAGTTCAATCATTCCCAGCTTTGGATTTCTGCGGCGCATATCTTTGATCAGCTTGAGTTCCGCTTCGGTATGTTGGTTTGGGTGACTGTGGGGTCTCCGGGACTGGCAGGCGAGGGACTCCACACTTCCGTCCCAGCGAGATTTCCAGAAATAGATGTAGGAACGGGATTTGTTGTATTTCCGGCTGGCTCGGCTAACACCATATTTTTGTGCATAGTGCATTAAGGATTGCCGAAACCTCATGTCTTGTGTTATACTGGTCATGAAGGATATTGTCTCCTTTCGGTATATTGATGTGTGCTAACTTAATCATACCTCATGAGACGCTATCCTTCATCTTTTTTGATTCATCTGTCCAATATGTATTGTACTCCTACA
>DVND01000109.1 GCA_018714645.1 Candidatus Avimonoglobus intestinipullorum | reverse complement strand
ACCATTCCATGTCCTTGCCCGGCGCGCAGAAAAATTCCAGCTCCATCTGCTCAAATTCGCGGGTGCGGAAAGTGAAGTTCCCGGGCGTGATTTCATTCCGGAAGGATTTCCCGATCTGCCCGATGCCAAACGGCACCTTTTTCCGGGAGGTGCGCTGCACATTTTTAAAATTGACGAATATCCCCTGCGCCGTTTCCGGGCGCAGATAGACCGTGGAGCTGGTGTCCTCCGTCACGCCCTGGAAGGTTTTGAACATCAGGTTGAATTCGCGGATATCGGTAAAATTATGCTTGCCGCATTCCGGACAGGGGATGTTGTGTTCCTTGATATACGCCACCATCTCTTCCTTGCTCCAGCCGTCCACCACAAGTTCTTCGCCCTTCTGGAACGCGTAATCTTCGATGAGCTTGTCCGCCCGGTGGCGGGCTTTACATTCCTTACAGTCCATCAGCGGGTCGGAAAAGCCGCCCACATGGCCCGACGCCACCCAGGTCTCCGGGTTCATCAGGATTGCGCAGTCCACACCCACATTGTACTTGGACTCCTGGACGAATTTTTTCCACCAGGCCTTTTTCACATTGTTTTTAAATTCCACACCCAGGGGGCCGTAATCCCAGGTGTTGGCAAGGCCGCCGTAAATTTCGCTGCCGGGGAAGATATAGCCTCTGCCCTTGCAGAGCGCCACGATTTTTTCCATTGTTTTTTCTGTATTTTTCATATTGGGAATTGCACCTTTCCTCAAAATAAGTTCTTGCAATAGTTTACCAGATTTGTGCCGTTTCGTCAAGGTGTTCCCAGAAGATTTTAGACGGCAGCGAACAAAAAAGCAGGGCTATTTTTGTTCTTATGTAAAGTGTGGATAAGTGGATAACTTTTTTTACGTTATGGATAACCGGCAAAAAAATGGCAAAAAACAGCATAAAATCATTGAAATTTGGAGGAGGGGTGTGGATAACTATGTGGATAACGTGGATAAAAATGCTTGTGTAAAGGATTTGTAAACAACATTATGTAAATCGAACAGATTTCGATTCTTGTTGAATTCATGGCGCGGTTGTGTTACAATAAAAGGAGAATGTTTTGGATTGGAGAAGGCCATGAAAACGAAGTCTACATATATTTGTTCGGAGTGCGGCTACCAGACGGCCAAGTGGCTGGGGAAATGCCCCGGCTGCGAAAGCTGGGGGACGCTGCAGGAAACGCTGATCGAAGAACAGAAAACACAGGCAAAAAGAATCAATGCCACGGCGCGGCGCGCCCCGCGGCAGCTCCGCGCCATCGAGACAGACCAGGAGGAACGGTATCTGACGGGGATGAAGGAGTTGGACCGCGTGCTGGGCGGCGGCATCGTCAAAGGCTCGCTGATTTTGGTGGGCGGCGACCCGGGGATCGGCAAATCCACGCTGCTGCTGCAGATTTGCGAAAAGGTGGGCGCAGAACGGAGGATTTTATATGTGTCCGGGGAGGAATCAGAGCGGCAGATCAAGATGCGCGCAGAGCGGCTGGGCGTGGACAGCGACAACCTGTACCTGATTTCGGAAAACGATGTGGAGCTGGTGACAGAATGCATCCAACAGGTGCAGCCGGACGTGGTGATCATCGATTCCATCCAGACCATGCACCGGGAGGATATCGCGTCGGCAGCGGGGAGCGTGCCACAGGTGCGGGAGGCGACGAACGCATTTATGCGCATTGCAAAGCAGAGCAACACGGCGATGTTCATTGTGGGGCATGTGACCAAGGACGGCGCGCTGGCGGGGCCGCGGGTGCTGGAGCACATGGTGGACTGCGTGCTGTATTTTGAGGGCGACCGGCAGATGGCGTTCCGCATTTTGCGGGCGGTGAAAAACCGGTTCGGCTCCACCAACGAAATCGGCGTGTTCCAGATGATGGACGCGGGGCTGGCAGAGGTGGAAAACCCGTCCGCCATGCTGTTGGAAGGGCGGCCTGAGAACTCGTCCGGCTCCAGCGTGGTCTGCACCATGGAGGGCAGCCGCGGCGTACTGGCGGAAATCCAGGCGCTGGTGACGCCCACCGGCTTTGGAAACCCGCGGCGGATGGCGGCGGGCATCGATTTAAACCGGGTGATTTTAATGATCGCCGTGCTGGAAAAGCGGGCGCGGATGAACCTGTCCAATTCGGATGTGTACATCAACGTGGCGGGCGGCCTGCGGATCGACGAGACCGCCGTGGATCTGGGCATTTGCGCAGCCATCGCCACCGGCCAGACGGATACGAAAATCCCGGGGGACATGGTGTTCATCGGGGAGGTGGGCTTAGGCGGCGAGCTGCGCAGCGTATCCCAATTGGAAAAGCGGCTGTCCGAGGCGGCCAAGATGGGCTTTAAAACGGCAGTGGTGCCGCGGCTGGCGCTGCGGGGCGTAAAGGTGCCGGCAGATTTGGCGGTGGTTGGGGTTTCGACGCTGGCGGAGGCGATACAGCTTCTGCGGAAAAAGTGAACCACTTGACAGGATGGGCGGTTTATACTATAATTATTCTGGGGATAAAGGGGCGACGCGCATGTATGTGCAGACGAAGAAGGCCGGGACGCGGGAATTTTTGCTGGTGCTTGCCGCGGCGGTCGTGATCTATTTTATATATGAGCTGCTGCGCTGGTTTTTGCCGGCGGCGCCGTTGATCAAGGAGGCGGCCCTGATTGTGCTGGGCGGCGGCCTGGTGTATTTGGTGTATCAGCATTACGCGGCATCGTTTGAATACAGGCTGGGGGAGGAATGCCTCAGTATCGAACGGCGGATCGGGCACCGGGTGCATACGGTTTCCGTGCCGCTTTCGGAAATCGACAGTATTTCCGTGGGCGAAAAGCCTGCCGGGCCGAAGGCGGAAAACATGTGCGTGCGGATTTTGCAGGGGGAGAAAACCTGCTATATCCTCTACGAAAACAGGCAAAAGGCAGTGGCCTTCGAGCCGGACGGACAGCTGCTGGAGAAGCTAAAGGAGTATAAATAAATGACATATATTGTTGGAGTGCGGTTTAAGACCGTGGGGAAGGTGTACCATTTTAACCCGCAGAAGCTGGATATCAAAAAGGGCGATTTTGTCGTTGTTGAAACGGCGCGGGGCATCGAACTGGGCGAGGTGGTCGTCGGGAAACGGGCAATCAATACGGACAGCATTGTGAAACCGCTCAAGGATGTGATCCGCATCGCCACGGAAAAGGATTTGGCGGTACAGGAAAATAATAAGAAAAAGGAAGCGGAAGCGTTTCAAATCTGTAATGAGAAAATTAAGAAGCACAAATTGGATATGAAGCTGGTGGAGGTGGAATATACCTTTGACGGTTCGAAAATCCTGTTCTATTTCACCGCCGACGGGCGCGTGGATTTCCGGGAATTGGTCAAGGATTTGGCCACGGTATTTAAAACCCGGATCGAGCTGCGGCAGATCGGCGTGCGGGATGAGTCCAAAACCATCGGAAGCATCGGCATCTGCGGCCGGAGCCTGTGCTGCGCACAGTTTCTGGGCGAATTTGAGCCGGTATCCATCAAGATGGCAAAGGAACAGGGCCTGAGCCTGAACCCCACAAAGATTTCCGGGGCCTGCGGCAGGCTGATGTGCTGCCTGAAATATGAACAGGACACCTATGAGGCGCTTTTGAAGGTGACGCCGCGGCAAGGTGCTGTTGTGAATACGCCCGCAGGGCGCGGCGTGGTGATGCAGGTGAGCCTTTTGAAGGGGCTGGTGAAGGTGAAAATAGATGATGACAAGGATTCCGCCTTGCAGGAGTTCCCCGTAAACGAGATAAAAATTATCAAAAATGCAAACCATGCCCATCACCATGAGAAAATAGACGAGGAAATGCTAAAAAAACTTGAATAAGCAAAAAATGTGTGCTATAATAGGAGCGTACTTTGGTAAGGAGGTGTTTTCAAATGGCATATAAAATTACAGACGCTTGCATCAGCTGCGGCGCATGTGCGGCTGAATGCCCGGTCAGCGCGATTTCCGAAGGGGATTCCATCTATGTAATTGATGAAGCGGCCTGCATCGAATGCGGCGCATGCGCGGGAGTTTGTCCCGTAGGAGCGCCGGAACAGGCGTAAAAAAAAAACAGCGTTCAAAAGACGCTGTTTTTTTATTCCTGTTTTTTGAGCACCGCCGCGATTTCCAGCAGCAGCTTTTTTTGTTTGTCGTTCAATTCTGCAACTATCGCTGTCAATTCCGCGTTTAGAAAGTCCTTGCTGCCCGGGCTGACGCCCGTTAAAAACTCCGTCAGGTCGCAGCGCAGCAGCGCGGCGATCTTAGAGAGCATCTCCAGGTTCGCCTTGGAGTGCCCCGTTCAACCTGGCTGATATACCCCACGGAAACCGACAGCGCTTCCGCCAATTGTTCCTGGGTCAGATGCATCTGCTTCCGCCTTGCCTGGATGCGCGCCCCAATTAAGCTATAATCTATACTCATTCCTATCACCCAACTAAAATTATAATAGCAATACCTAAAATAAACAGATACTGATAACTAAAAATTTAGTTATGAGTGTTGACTAATATGGGTTTATATTGTAAAATATAAACATTGGAGGGACGGCTTATGCGGGAGAAATATGAGTATGGCGTTATCGGTGTGCTGGCGGCGATCATTATTTGCACGTTGCTGGCGATACGGTATCTTGAAGGGTGAACACGAAAAAGAACAGCATATTGCCTTCGGACAATATGCTGTTTTTCATCCCATGAAAAAGAAAATGACGCCGGCGACAACAGAGGCGATGGTTCCGTATACAATCACCGGCCCGGCAATGGTGAACAGCTTCGCGCCCACGCCCAGCACCAGCCCTTCGGTCTTGGCCTCGATGGCGGGCGACGCCACAGAATTTGCAAAGCCCGTGATGGGGACGATCGTCCCTGCGCCGGCGTGCTTTGCAATTTTCGGATAGATATCCAGCCCGGTAAGCAGCACGCCCAGAAAGATCATTGTCATGGAGGTTGCCCCCGCCGCCAGCTCTTTTTCCAGCCCCAACCCCGTGTAAAAATTCAAAAAAAACTGTCCGACACAACAAATCAGCCCCCCGATGAGAAATGCTTTGATGCAGTTTGTGAACAGCTTAGAGGCGGGGGTTTTCCGCTCCATTATTTTTTTATATTCGTCCTGCGTCATATTTTTTGCCATTCGAAAAACTCCTTTTTTACATTTTTCTTAGTTTTTGCAGATGGGGCAAAACTATGCAATTGTGAACAAAAAATAAATTTTAGACAATTCTGATGATATTTCTTGAAAAAAAACTGTTTTAGCGGTATACTATGTAGAGTAGTATTAGAAAATTGGAGCATGGTATGTTTGGATATGTCAACGTCTATCAGGATGAATTGAAGGTTTGGCAATATAAACGGTTCCGGGCGTATTACTGCGGGCTGTGCCGCGCCATCGGGCGGCTGGGCTCCCAGGCGGCGCGGCTGGGCCTGAGCTACGACATGACGTTCCTGGCGATCCTGCTGTCCGCCCTGGACCCCGCGCCCAGCGAGACAGAGCAAAAGGCCTGTGCGGCGCATCCGTTCCACAAGCGGGAGAACGTCGTCCGGGATGCCGCTGTGGATTACGCGGCGCACATGAGCATCCTGCTGATGTATTTGAAATTTTATGACGACTGGAAGGACGATAAAAGCATCAAAGCCCTTTTGCTGATGGGGCTATACCGACGGGCTGTCCGGAAGGCGAAAAAACAGCATCAGGCGGCTTACGACAGAATATGGGCGCAGCTGGAGGCGCTGTCCGGATTGGAGCGGCAGGGCTGCGGGGAGATCGACGCGGCGGCGGACTGCTTTGCAAAAATTTTAGAGCTGCTGTTTACGCCTGATTTTATCACCGATGAAAACCAGCGGCGGGCGCTGGCATGGCTGGGCTATAACACGGGCCGCTGGATTTACATCATCGACGCTTACGCCGATTTGGAAAAGGACAGGAAGCGCGGCAGCTACAACCCATTCCTGCAGGCGGGGAAAGCGGCCTCAAAGCAGGATTTAGACATTTCCCTGACCTACACGCTGCACAACATTGCGTCGGCCTATGAGCTGCTGCCGATCCACAAAAACGATGAAATACTGCGGAACATCCTGTATCTGGGCCTGAAAACCCGGCAGGATTCTATTTTAAACTGCAAGGAGGAAGGGCATGAACCCTTATGAAGTGCTCGGCGTGCCTGAAAATGCCGATGAGGAAACCATAAAAAAAGCATACCGGGAGCTGGTGAAAAAATACCATCCCGATAAATATGTGAATAACCCTCTGGCGGATTTGGCCAGCGAAAAGCTGAAGGATATTAATGAAGCATATGATATGCTGATCAATAAAAAAACCTCGTCCCAGGGCGGCGGCTACCAGAGCCAGGGCAGCGGCGGCTATGGCGGCGGGCAGGGGTATGGGAATTACACCGCCAGCTACCAGAGCGTGCGGATGCTGATCCAGCAGCGGCGTTTCGGCGAAGCGGAGCAGATGCTAAACGGCCTTGCAAAAACGGCGGAATGGCATTATCTGATGGGCGTTATCTATGTGAACCGCGGCTGGTACGACAAGGGCCGGGAGTTCATCCAGACGGCGGTGAACATGGACCCCAACAATATGGAGTACCGGGCGACGCTCAACAGCTTCAGCGCCCAGGGGCGGCAGTACCGCAATGTGGCGCCGGGCGGCAACGCCAGCGCATGCGACTGCTGCACATCCATGATCTGCGCCGACTGCTGCTGCGAGTGCTTCGGCGGCGACTTGATTTCCTGTTGTTAGAAGGTGCGCCATGAAAAAATCCAAAAAAATTGCGGTTTCCGGGATATTCTGTGCGCTGTCTGTGATTGCGCTGTACCTTGCGGGAATCCTCCCGTCTGGGAAGCTGGCGCTGTTTTGCCTTGCGGCGTGCTTTATGGCGGTGATTGTGCTGGAATGCGGCATCAAACACGCGCTGGCAGGGTTTGCCGCCGCGGGCGCGGTATCGGCCATCCTTGTGCCGAACAAATTAATCGTATTGCCGTTTGTGCTGTTTTTTGGGTATTACCCGGTGTTGAAGCTGTTAATTGAGCGGCAGGACAACCTGAAAAGGGAATGGCTGGCGAAGCTGCTGCTGTTTTTGGCGGTATCGGCGCTGCTGGTGGGCGCGGTGCTGCTGTTTTTCAAGGAGGTTGCGTTTCCCGTACCGCCTTTGGCTGTAGCAGGGATCGGGGTGGCTGTGTTGGCAATATATGATGTGGCGCTGAGCCTTTTTATACAGTTTTATAAGGAGCGCATCAGCAGATTGATTAGAAAAGGGGACAGAACATGAGCGAGAAAAAAGAATACGCCACGTCCATCGGCGGCCAGGCGATTATCGAAGGCGTGATGATGCGCGGGCCGTTTAAAACGGCGATGGCCGTGCGCAAGCCGGATGGGGAGATTGAGTGCGCAGTCAATGAAAACGGTACGAAGAAGCGGAACCGGTTTTTGCGGCTCCCAATCGTCCGGGGGTGCGTCAACTTTATTGACAGCCTGATCATTGGTATGAAGGCGCTGATGTTTTCAGCGGATTTTATGGATATAGAAGGGGACGAAGAAGAGGAAGAGAGCAAGTTTGACCGTTGGCTGGAGGACAAATTCGGCGATAAGATCAAGGACATTGTCATCTATTTTTCCATTGCGGTCTCGCTGGTGCTGAGCATCGGCATGTTCATCCTGCTGCCCACGCTGGTGACGCGTGGGCTGGAAGCGTTGTTCCACAGCTTTTCGTTTGCGGGCACGCGCACGTTTACCAGTATCGCCGAAGGCGTGCTCCGCATGGTGATTTTCATCACATATCTGGCGCTGGTGGCTCAGATGAAAGATATCAAGCGCGTGTTTGAATACCATGGCGCGGAGCATAAAACCATCGCCTGCTACGAAGGCGGCGAGGGGCTGACCGTGGAGAACGTGAAAAAATACACCCGGTTCCACCCACGGTGCGGTACCAGCTTTTTGCTGGTGGTCATGATTATCAGCATCATCGTGTTTTCGTTGCTGCCGCGCACCGGCGTGATCCTGCGGTTTGTCATGCGGCTGGCGCTGCTGCCGGTGGTGGCGGGCGTGTCCTATGAATTTATCAAGCTGGCGGGGCGGAGCAAAAACAGGTGCGTGGCGTGGCTGACGAAGCCTGGCCTGTGGCTCCAGCGCCTGACCACGCGGGAGCCGGACGCTTCCCAGATAGAGGTGGCGATCGCGTCCATGCAGGCGGTCATCCCGGAAAACCAGGAGGACGCCAAATGGTGATCCGGGCGCTGCTGCAGCGGACTGCTGCCGCGCTGCGGGAGGGCGGAATGGAAAACGCCGTTTTTGAAGCCCACCTGATCGTCAGGACGATTTTGGGGCTGTCCGCCCTGGAGCTGGTGCTGCATGGCGGGGACGCCGTCGCGGAACGGGACGCCGCCCGGGTCGGGGAGGCCGCAGAGCGGGTGCTTGCGGGGGAGCCGGTGCAGTATGTACTGGGGACGCAGGAGTTTATGTCGCTGGAGTTCCGGGTGACGCCGGCGGTGCTGATCCCCAGGGCGGACACGGAAACGCTGGTGGAACATGTGCTGGAGCAATACCGGAACCGGGGGCTGCTGGCGCTGGATATCGGGACAGGCTCCGGGTGCATTGCCTTGAGCATTGCCCACTATAACCGGCGGGCCTATGTACGCGGGGTGGATATCAGCGCGGCGGCTCTGGAAGTTGCGGAACAGAACGCAAAAGCGCTGCAGTTGGAGGAGCGGGCCGCATTTGAACAAGTAGATATCATGCGGGACGCCTTTTTCGGACAGTATGATTTGATTGTCTCCAATCCGCCGTATATTGAAACGGATGTGATCCCGACGCTGGAGCGGAACGTGCGGGAGTTTGAGCCGCGGGCTGCCCTGGACGGCGGCCCGGACGGCCTGGATTTTTACAGGCGGATCGTTCAAATTGCGCCGGTTCATTTACATAAAAACGGGATGCTGGCGTTTGAGGTGGGGAATACCCAGGCGCGGGCCGTGGCGGATTTGATGGGGCCGGGGTTTTGCGGAATACAAATCATAAAGGATCTCTGCGGCGTGGAGCGTGTTGTCAGCGGCAGAAAACGGATTTAACCGGAGGGGGAGACCCCTTCTTTTTTTTGCCCCAGCGGCTTGATGGCCTTGCGGTACACACGCAGATATAGTAGGATGCACAGCGCCGCGCCCGTGACTTCCGACAGGATCATGGAATACCAGACCGCGTGCAGGCCGAACAGCTTTTTCAGCAGGAAGGCGGCGGGCAGGATGATTACAAGCTGGCGCGTGATGGAGACGAGCATGCTTAAAAACGCCTTGCCCAGCGCCTGGAAGCAGGATGAAAAAATGATGGAAATGCCGGAAAATACAAACCCGATGCTGATGATACGCAGCGCAGGCACGCCGATCCCCATCAATTCATCCCCGGCGTTGAACAGCCGCAAAAGCGGACGGGGGATGGCCAGGAATACTGCCGTCCCAATTGCCATGATTCCCGCGGAAATACACATGGCGGTCCGAAGGGTTTTTATGATCCGCCCGCTGTCCTTCGCGCCGAAGTTATAGGCCACAATGGGCACCAGGGCGTTTGTCACACCGAATACCGGCATGAATACGAAGCTGTGGAGCTTGTAATATACGCCGAACACCGAGATGGCAGTATCGTCCGCCAGGATTTTGTTCATGCCCACGGTCATGATGGAGATGATAGACTGCATGATAATGGAGGGAATCCCGATCTTGTAAATCTGCCCGATAATACGCAGGCTGGGGCGGAAGCCGCGGAAGCGCAGCGCCAATTCCCTGTTTTTAAAATGGTTCAGCAGCAGGGCGGCGATCATGGCGCTCCATTGCCCCGCCACCGTGGCGATGGCCGCGCCCGCCACACCCAGGGCGGGCAGCCCGAACATGCCGAAAATCAGGAGCGGGTCTAAAAGGAGGTTCACCAAAGCGCCTACAATTTGCGTGCACATGTTTAACAGGGTCCTGCCTGTGGACAGCAGCAGCTTTTCAGCCACCACCTGCAAAAACAGACCCTGGGAAAATACGGTGCAGATGAACATGTAATCCCGCCCCATGCGCACGGTTTCTGCATCGGCGGTGAAGAACGAGAAAAAGCGGTCGGAAAAACAGAAGCCGAGCACGGCGAACAGGAGCGAGGACAGTACGCCCAGCAGCAGCCCGTTCACCGCCGTCTGGTTCGCTTTTTCAGCCTCCTTTTCCCCTAAACGGCGGGAGAGGATGGAGTTGATGCCGACGCCCGTCCCGGCGGCAAAAGCAATCATGAGCGTCTGGACGGGGAAGCAGAGGGAGACCGCCGTCAGCGCCTGCTCACTGTAATGGGCGACAAAAATGCTGTCTACAACGTTGTAGAGCGCCTGCACCAGCATGGACGCCATCATGGGCAGGGACATGGTGACGAGCAGTTTATTGACGGGCATCGTCCCCATTTTGTTTTCCTGTTGCATATACTCCTCCTTCCGCGTTGTGAAAACCGCTGCGAATTGTGCCCTTATTATATCCATTTGCCGGGAAACCATGCGTATTGGGGCAGGAATGCCCATGTCCGCAGGTATTTCCTGCGCAAAACGTAAAAAAATTATGAAATTCATTGTAAAATTTGATTTTATAGTATATAATGAATACATTAAAAAATGGAAGGAACGAACGATCGATGGAACAACATGAAAATCAATTATCCGAATTGCTGCAAATCCGCAGGGACAAGCTGGCGGAGCTGCAGGAAAACGGCAGGAACCCGTTTGAGATTACCAAATATAACCGTACCCATACCGCACAGGAAATTATTGACCACTATGCGGAATTGGAAGGCAAGCGCGTTTCCGTTGCAGGGCGGCTGATGTCCAAACGCGGCATGGGGAAAGTCGGCTTCTGCCATCTGGCGGACTTGACCGGCCAGATCCAGCTGTTTGTAAAACGGGATCTGCTGGGCGAGGAAGAATATGCGATTTTCAAGAAATATGATATCGGCGATATTGTCGGCGCGAAGGGTGAAGTGTTCACCACCAAAACCGGCGAGATTTCCATCCGCGTGGATAAGATGGTGCTGCTGTCCAAATCGCTGCTGCCCCTGCCCGAAAAATTCCACGGCCTGGTGGACACGGATTTGCGCTACCGCCAGCGGTATGTGGACTTGATTATGAACGAAACGGTGAAGAACACCTTTATCATGCGGAGCAAAATCATCCGTGAAATCCGCAATTATTTGGACAACATGGGCTTTTTAGAAGTGGACACCCCCATGCTCAATACCATCCCGGGCGGCGCGGCGGCGCGGCCGTTCATCACCCACCACAATGCGCTGGACATTCCGATGTACCTGCGGATTGCCACTGAGCTGCACTTAAAGCGGCTGATTGTAGGCGGCTTGGAAAAGGTCTATGAGATGGGCCGGATTTTCAGGAACGAGGGCATGGATATCCGCCACAATCCGGAATTCACCACCATTGAACTGTATCAAGCCTATGCGGACTACCATGATATCATGGATTTGACGGAAAATTTGATCCGCCATGTGGCGCGTGTTGTATTGGGGACAGAGCAGATCCCCTACCAGGGCGTGGAAATTGACCTGTCCCGCTTTGAGCGTATGACCATGGTTGACGCCATCAAGAAATACACCGGCGTGGATTTTAATACAATTAAGACGGACGCAGAGGCGCAGGCTGCGGCAAAATCCATGGGCGTCGAATACGAGGCGGTAAAATCCACCAGAGGGGATATCATTAACCTGGTATTTGAGGAAAAGGTGGAGGAGCATCTGGTGCAGCCGACATTTATCATGGATTACCCTGTGGAGGTATCGCCGCTGGCAAAGCGCAAGCCCGGCCAGCCGGAGATGACCGAACGGTTTGAGCTGTTTATCACCAGCCGCGAAATCGGGAACGCGTTTTCCGAATTAAATGACCCCATCGACCAGCGGGAGCGGTTCCGGGCCCAGGTGGCGCTGCGCAATGCGGGTGATGAAGAAGCAAACATGATGGACGAGGATTTCCTGACGGCGCTGGAATACGGCATGCCGCCAACGGGCGGGCTGGGCATCGGCATCGACCGCCTGGTGATGCTCCTGACCGACAGCTATTCCATCCGGGATGTGCTGCTGTTCCCGACAATGAAGCCGATCGAGAAGTAATAGCCGTTGTTTTCATGGGTTTGCGGGTGACAAGGAAATGCGATTTTGTTTTTAAAGAATGGTATAATATAAACAAGTATATGCAAAAAAAGAGGGGTTAGTACGAAAAAACATTATTATTATCAATGATTGTTTTTGTGCTATGCTGTTGCATGATGGTACCGGCATTAGCGGCAGATTATACCTTTACGGACCGGGATGGCGTTACCCGCGCCGTGCCGGACGGCGAGTATTCTTTCGTAACCAGGGTTGTTGAATTTATTGCGGGGGATCCATGGACCTCCAGAGAGGATGCACAAGACCCCAATGATGTGCTTGGATTGCCAGACAGAACCGAGGGACGCGACGATAATGCGCTTACGCTTGGTGCAGGCGGCGTATTGGTGGTTGAATTTAATATCAATATCATGGATGGCGAGGGTGACGACCTGTATATTTTCGAAGTGGGCGACCAGGTAGAAGCCACGAAGATAGAGGTCAGCAGCGACCTTGCAACATGGTATGCGGTTGGCACAGCAGAAGGAAAAACGGCGGGGCTTGACTTAAAGGGTAAGGTGCCGGAGGGCAGCGCGTTCCGATATGTCCGCTTGACGGATTTGAAGGAATACCCTTCCGGGACATGGCCCGGTGCGGATATTGACGCAATTGCCGGGTTGAATGTAAAACCGGTTACAAGCGGCGGGGCGGGAAACGAGGTAGATAAAGCGTTTGAATATGGCCTTGTGCCGGATATTTTAGAGCATGCCGTTTTGTCTGAACCCATCACCCGATTGGAGTTTGCCGCTGTTTCGGTTAAGGTTTACGAGAACCTTGCCGGTACAAAAGCGATCCCCGCAACTGTAAACCCATTTACAGACTGTAATGATGCAGAAATGCTGAAAGCCTATAACTTAGGCGTTGCTGTCGGAACTTCAGAGACGACTTTTGAACCTGGCAGTCTGTTAAACCGGGAACAGGCGGCAACGATGCTCACCCGTGTATTCAAACGTGCCACTATACCGGGCTGGAGCATTGACAAGGATAGCCAGTTTCCGCTTTCGTATACGAAACCAGCCGCTTTTGCAGACG
>DVND01000108.1 GCA_018714645.1 Candidatus Avimonoglobus intestinipullorum | reverse complement strand
ATTACATTCACATAACAAAAAAACAGAGACCGGCCTGATGCATCTAAGGGTTGGATTCTGTTTTTTTGTTCTTTATAGGCGCAATATAAAACAGCCGGGGGAACCCCCCGGCTGTTTTATATTATTGCCCATAGGGCAGGACCAGATTCCCGCCCACCTCGAATATATAATCCCGTGATTTCAAAATCCGCGCGACATCAAAGGAATCCCGCGGCAGCTCTTTCGCCCGCAGCGCCGCCATCCCCTCATGGCCGGGATGGTGGAAATCCGTGCCCGCAGATACGATAAAATCATGCTCCCGCGCATACCGCGCCGCCACGGCCACCCGGGAATTGTGCCCCGGATGCATGTTGAAGGTCTCGACGCCGTCAATGCAGGCCGGATCCGCCAGCTCCATGCCGCTGCGGAACGGATGCGCCTGCAAAATCACATTCCGCTCATTTTTAAACGTACTGTAATAATACGCAAGCCCCTGCTCCAGCGCGTCATATGACGCCTCCACAAACGCCCGGTCGATGCCATACACCAGGTAATCGTTGACGTTTTCCGAAAACCGTATTTCCATGCCCAGCAGCACGCGGATACCGTTCCTCCGCCCCGCTTCGCAGGCCGCTTCAAAATCAGAAAAATAACCTTCCAGGCAGCGTTCCCGGTCGCCATACCCCGGCATTCCGGGGAAAAAATGGTTTGTAATGACCACCGCATCGTATCCCTGCTTTTTATACCGTTCAATCAATTCTGCCGGCGGGATTTCGCTGCACGGGCTCGCCGGCTTGGTGTGCGCATGCAGTTCGATCCTGTACCTGTATTCATCATTTAAATTCATGCCAAACCCTTCTTTGCAACGTTGTTCCTACATGATTTTAAACGATTCCGGCTCATTTGTCAACCTCATTTGTATTCCGGCAGCCAGCCCTTGTGCGCTTCGATCAAATCGTCGCACATGCTGACGATATCATCAATAGACAGCTCCGCAGCCGTATGCGGGTCCATCATCGCCGCCTGGTAAATCTTCTGCTTATCCAGGGTTGCCGCCGCCTCGATCGCCAGCAGCTGCGCATTGACGTTTGTCACATTCATCGCCGCAAGCTGCGTCGGCAGCGCGCCAACTTTGCACGGCGTAACGCCGCTCCGATCCACAAGGCACGGCACCTCCACACAGGCCTCATCCGGCAAATTGGTGATTAACCCGTTATTCAGGACGTTCCCGCCAATTTTATAAGGCACGCCTGTCACCATCGCTTCCATGATGTATGATGCATATTCATGAGAACGTTCATGGGTCAATTCTTTATTGCCCAGCAATTCCGCGCTCTGTTTTTTCCACCCTTCAATCTGGTTGACGCACCGCCTCGGATATTCATCCAACGGGATATTGTAGGCGTCTATCAGCTCCGGATACTTTGATTTGATGAAAAACGGATTGTATTCCGCATTGTGTTCACTGGATTCCGTGCAATAATAACCCAAACGGTTGATGTACTCATAGCGCACCATATCCGTGTGTTTTTCGTTTTTATTTTTCTCCGCCGCACGCCGCTTGATTTCAGGATACAAATCATTGCCGTTTTCATCCTTGATTTCCAACAGCCATGCCATGTGGTTGATACCGGCAATCTTGGTTTCCACTTTATCGACGTACTCCTTCATGCCTACCCCCTCCAGCAAGCCCCGGGCACACACCTGTACACTATGGCACAACCCGACGGTCTTGATTTTGGTGAACCGCTGCATATATCCTGTCAGCATCGCCATCGGATTCGTGTAGTTTAAAAACCATGCGTCCGGGCATACCTCCTCCATATCGTCCGCAAATTCCTTCATGACAGGAATGGTCCTGAGAGCACGGAAAATTCCGCCAATTCCCAACGTGTCCGCAATGGTCTGGCGCAGGCCGTATTTTTTCGGGATTTCAAAATCTGTTACCGTACACGGCTCATAACCGCCCACCTGGATCGCATTGATAACAAACCGCGCATCCCGCAGCGCTTCCTTGCGCTCCCCGGCTCCCAGATACTTCTTGATAACCGCCCGGTTTTTATTGCAGTTTCTGTTCAACGTGCAAATCAGTTGGTACGACTCCTCCAGCCGTTCTGCATCAATGTCATAAAGTGCGATTTCAAATTCCCGCAGCGCAGGCGTTAACAGTGTATCGCCCAAAACATTTTTGGCAAAAACTGTACTGCCCGCACCCATAAATGTGATTTTGTTCATGTTCATTACCCCTTTTCGCAATTTATTTTGATATGCTGATGATAGCAAAAAAACATACAAAAAAGAATTGTAAAAAGTAACTGAAACATGGTATAATGTAACTATTGGAGGAATTATGCCATGACTTATGAAACCGCAGTTGAAGACAAACACTACAAGGATTTGAATCCCCTGTCCGCCGGATATGAGGAATGCGAAAAAGGGCATTCCATCGGGCCTGCCCTGCGGCAGTATTACCTGATCCACTACGTGGTCAGCGGCAGGGGCACCTTTGAGAAAGACGGCGTCACATATCACCTGGAGTCCGGTGACATCTTTATCATTAAGCCGGGAGAAGTGACAATATACACCGCGGACTCCGAACATCCCTGGACCTACATCTGGCTGGGATTTTCGGGGGAACTGGCGACAACTATCGATAAACTGCCCTCCCCCGTACAAAAAATCAACGGGGACGCTTTTTTCAACACGCTGCAGGCGCAAAAAAACAATAGCATTACCAACGAGTTTTTAGCCGCCCAACTGTTTTTACTGTTTTCAGAATTGTTCCGGCATAAAAAAACCAGCGTCAATCAATATGCGCGTAAAATCAAGGATTATATCATTTCCAATTACATGAACGACCTGCGCGTAGAAGCCATCGCCGACATGGTCAATCTGGACAGGCGGTATGCCTCCCGGCTGTTCAAGCAGGAATACGGCGTGCCCATCAGCAGTTTCATTATCCAGTACCGGATGGAAAAGGCAAAGGAATTTTTAAAAGACGGCTATACCATTAGCCAGACCGCTGCCATGACAGGCTATGCGGATGTGTTCAACTTTTCAAAAATGTTTAAAAAAACCTATGGAAAAAGCCCGCAGGCCTATAAGAAAACCGGGCAGTAAAAAAAACGGGGAAACTCCCCGTTTTTTTATATTCTTGCCACACCGCTTTTGCGCGCGGCCTGTGCAACAGCCTGCGCAACGGTTTTACCAATCCGTTCATCAAAAGCCGGCGGGAGGATATAATCCTCACACAGCTCCTCTTCAGATACCAGCGACGCAATCGCCAGGGAGGCCGCCATCTTCATGTCGTCATTGATATCGGAGGCGCGTACATCCAGCGCCCCGCGGAAAATGCCCGGGAAGGCCTCCACGTTGTTGATCTGGTTTGGATAGTCCGACCGGCCCGTGCCAATGATCCGCGCGCCCGCCTTTTTCGCCACCGCCGGATCCACTTCCGGAACAGGGTTTGACATTGGGAATACAATCGCATCCTCCGCCATGGACCGCACCATGTCCTCCGTCACAATCCCCGGCGCGGAAACGCCGATGAACACATCCGCGCCGCGCATGGCATCCGCCAGTGTCCCCCGCATTTTTTCACGGTTTGTCACCTTGCTGATTTCCACACAGGCCGGGTTCAGGCCTTCCGCCCCTTCGCATACGATACCGGAGCGGTTGCACAGCATGATATGCTGCGCGCCCAGCTTTAACAGATGCTTTGTGATCGCAATCCCGGCCGCGCCCGCACCGCTGATGACACACCGGATTTCTTCGATTTTTTTATCCACCAGCCGCAACGCGTTGAGCAGCGCCGCGCCGGTAATGACCGCCGTCCCATGCTGGTCGTCGTGAAACACGGGAATGTCGCACAATTCCTTCAGCCGCCGCTCGATTTCAAAGCACCGCGGCGCGGAAATATCCTCTAAATTGATGCCCCCAAAGCTGCCGGAAAGCAGATAGATCGTCCGCACCAGCTCGTCCACATCCTTGGTGCGCAGGCAGAGCGGGAACGCGTCCACGTCCGCAAATTCCTTGAACAGGGCGCATTTCCCTTCCATGACAGGCATCCCCGCCTCCGGGCCGATATCGCCCAGCCCCAGTACAGCGGAACCGTCCGTGATAACCGCCACCAGATTCCACCTTCTGGTGAGTTCAAAGGATTTTTCATAATCCGCCTGAATCGCAAGGCACGGCTCCGCCACGCCCGGCGTATATGCCAGCGACAGCTGTTCTTTATTTTTAACAGGCGCGCGGGAAACCACCTCGATTTTCCCGCGCCATTCATAATGCTTTTTCATAGCCTCTTCTTTGTTGTTCATTTGTATCCCTCCGAAAACCAATATGCATGTATTTTATACCATTCTGCCTCAAATGTCAATAAAACCAAAAAACCTCTCTTTTCAAGGAAAGTGTTGATTTCACGGAAAATTGAAATTCTTTATCAAATTACACAAAAAGGACTGCTCTCAGAACGGAAAGCAGTCCTGTCTTAAACATATGAGTGGTAGAAAGCGCAGTTTCCTATTTGTCTGATTGTCTTTCAAAGACCTATTGCCGTCGTTTCTGCTTGCATAGACAGTCATGCCTCATCAAAATCTAACAACACTTTTTCAAGTGTCTCTTGCACATTGCCCTGCATGTCCGGTTCCCCAATCACATCGATACGGTATAGCACATAGCCTTGTGCCAGATAGGCGGTGCGGGAGACGTATCCTTCTCCGCTGCCCTCGGTAACCGGTACAGAATTATCGCCAAGATTCGTAAGATCGTGTTGCCGCTCCAGTTCAATAGACCACCCACTGTCGGTACTTTTCCCCTCTGCAGGGTCGCCATACATCATAGCATCAAGGGTGACCCTGATGTCGCCGTCCCGATAACCGCTCTGAACGCTGAGCCATTCCACATGTCCCTCTTTAGTGCCATACCAGCTGGCCTGCACATGGGGAGTATCCCGAAAACCCTCCGGCATCCCCACATACGTTCCATTGTCCAGCCATGTGGCTTCCTCCAGCGGATTTGGAACGGACATACCTAAAAATTCCTCACAGGTAACCCAATCTGCAAAATCCTTATAACAAATTCCAGGGATGTGGCTGGATATCATTTTTTGCTCCGCGCTGAGGCTGTCAAATAAATCCCATTCGTATTGCAATGTGTCATAGATGTCTTGAGCAAGCATATTGGCAGAGATGGGTTCTGGCCCGTACTTTTCTGTCAACTCCGCCGGATCGACCGGTTCTGAACAACCGGTCAAACTGGAAATACAGGCCAACCCTGATAAGAGCAATATGACTACCTTCTTCATAGGGTTTATCCTCCTTTTGCAATTGTCATTTTATATAGACAAAAGATTCTCTCTAAATATTACTTTGTTAATATAAAATACAAAAATGCTTTTTGCAAGGCATGGTAAACGCATTAAATCTGCCATCTAAAGTTGGGACTACTATTTTGATGAAACCGACGGAGTCTATTCCATCACTACTTTCCCTTGAAAAAGAGATAAAAAACCGCATCCCGCGGTTTTTTTATCTCATCGCTTTTGAAAACGGACGGTTACCGTTGTTCCTTCGCCAGGCACACTGTCCAGCTTGATCTCCGCATGGTGGGCCAACGCGATATGCTTTACAATCGAAAGCCCCAGGCCTGTACCGTGCACCTTTTTGGAATGGCTCTTGTCCACACGGAAAAACCGTTCAAACACCCGTTCCTGATATTCCTCCGGTATGCCGATGCCCGTATCCTCCACAGTCAGGACGCCGTCCTCCACATGGACGCGGACACTGCCATGCTCCTTGTTGTATTTTATGGCATTTTCGCACAAATTATAGGCCAGCTCTTCCACCTGAGACACATTGCCCCAAATCACGCACGCACTGCCGTCCATGTGCAGCGCAATGCCTTTTTGTGCGGCATAGGCCGCCAGCCGCTCAGCCGCAGCCTGCACAGCGCTATACAGCTCCACTTCTCCCAGCCGCTCCGTCTGCTCCCGCTCGTCCAGTTCTGACAGCTTAATGATATCTTCAATCAAAGCAATCAGCCGGGAGGCCTCCTCTTCAATTTTTGCCGCAAACGGGCGGATATCCTCTTCCTTTACCATGCCGCCCGTAATCATCTGGGCATAGCCAAGAATCGTCGTCAGCGGCGTTTTCAATTCATGGGAGACGTTGGCCGTAAACTCCCTGCGGATCAATTCCGCCTGCGCCCGCTCAGATACGTCAAACAACAGCAAAATCACACCCGTGACAGCGCCATCCCGGGATACCGGGCTGAAAAAGACCTGGTATGCCCGTCCGGCGTGCCGGAACTCCAGCATATGCTTTTCGCCCTGCTCCGCCCGTTTCACGCCGTCGTTCAATGCGGGATCGCGGGATAAATACAGGAAGTTGTGGTTAAGGACATCTTGTTCCTCCGCGCCAAAAATCCCCAGCGCGCTCTGGTTTACGGACAACACATTGCCTTCCTGGTCCAATACCGCCAGGCCTTCATTCATCTGGTCGCCAATCATTTGCAGCTGTAATTTTTGTGCTTTCAAGGTTTCCACCTGCCGGCCGATCTCTTTTTTCTGGCTCTCGATCCGCCGCACCAACGGGGACAACTCGTCATACGCCCCGTCATAGTTCCCATGCTCCAAATCCAATTCATTGAGCGGGCGGGTGATATTATCCGTCAGTTTTTGCGCAAGCACCACGCTGATAAAATATATCAGCAGGATGATCAGCAGGCACAATATTAAAACGCTGACAAACAGCCTATAAAAATTGCTGACGTCGCTGGCGACACGGATCACACTCCCATTGTCCAGTGCCTTTGCGTAATAGTGTACAAAAACCCCTTGGGTAATGGATTGGCGCGTACTTTCCCCCGTACCGTTCAGCATCGCCTCTTGTACTTCGGGGCGGTCTTCATGGTTGCTCAGGTTCTCAGCATCTGAATCATAGAGTACCGTCCCGTCCGGCGCGACCAGCGTCAAACGGTTCCGGCCCAGCGTCCCGTTCACATGTTCCAAATAGGCCGTGTCATCCTCCAGCATATTCAGCGTGGACGCCAACAGGTCTATTTCATTTTTCATCTCATCAACCAACCGGCTGTTAAAAAAAGTATAACACACAGACAATATCAGGATCAACGCCAATACAAGCGTCGTCACCGATAACACCTGCATGTTTTTGAAGATTTTTTTATACATCGTCAGCCCACCCTGTA
The DNA here is from genome assembly GCA_018714645.1 of Candidatus Avimonoglobus intestinipullorum. Lineage (GTDB taxonomy): Bacteria > Bacillota > Clostridia > UBA1381 > UBA1381 > Avimonoglobus > Avimonoglobus intestinipullorum. The sequence continues at coordinate 5,295 of DVND01000108.1, read as the reverse complement.
TCCAACATTCCGGACTGTTTCAATGATTTTTCCGTTGTCGCCCAGCTTCTGGCGCAGCGTCCTGATATGGACGTCCACCGTTCTGGATTCGCCTTCAAAATCAAAGCCCCAAACCTCGTTCATGATTTTATCCCGCGTTAAAACAATGCCCTTATTACGCACCAGATAACTCAGCAGTTCAAATTCCTTATATGTAAGCGTGACCGGCGTCCCCGCCACGGTCACCATCCGTTTGGGCCGGTCTATCAAAATATCGCCTATCGTCAGGATATCGTCATCCATCCGCACATCGGCACGGCGGAGCACCGCCTTGACCCGGGATATCAATTCCATCACGCCGAAGGGTTTGGTAATGTAATCATCCGCGCCGGAGTCCAGCCCCCGCACCTTGTCAATTTCACTGGATTTTGCCGTCAGCATAATCACCGGGATATCCTTTGTCACGCTGCCTGCGCGCAGCTTCTCAAGGATCTCCATGCCATCCATGTCAGGCAGCATGATATCCAGCAGGATCAGCTCGGGAAGGGCCGATTCCATCCCGGCAAAAAAATCCGCCGCGCACTCGTAGCCCTCCACTTCAAACCCATTGGTTTTCAGCGCATAACAAATCAGCTCCCGGATGTTCGCGTCGTCCTCAACACAATATATTCTCGGCATGGAATCCCCTCCTTTTTACATGGATTTATGATGCCCTGTAATTGAAAATTCAACCCATTCCGCGATATTAGTCGCATGGTCGCCGATACGCTCAAAGTATTTTGCCACCATCAGCAAATCCATCGCACCCTCGCTGTTTTTCACATCCTCGCGGATCAGGTTCACCAAATCATCCTTGATGGTCACAAATAAATTATCCACCACGTCATCCGCCTCAATGACGGACTTTGCCAATTCCAGATCATTTCTCACAAACGCATCAATGCTGGTATTCACCATATGGATGGTCGCCCGCGCCATCTCCGGGATGTGATCCAGCTTTTTGATATATGCAGTGTCATTGAGCGTCATGGAAATTTCCGCGATGTCCGCCGCCTGGTCGCCGATACGCTCCATATCGGTAATCATCTTCAGCGCGGCGGATATCAGGCGCAGATCGCTGGCCACCGGCTGCTGCTGCAGCAGCAGCTTCAAACACAGCCGCTCAATGTCTTTCTCTTTCTGATCCACTTCGTTGTCAAAAGAAATCGCCTTTTCCGCCAGGCTCTTATTCTGCGTCGTGATGGCGTTGGCGGCATTGGCGATCGCGCTTTCCACCAGCGCGCCCATCTGTATCAGTTCATCACACAGCTGCTGCAGCTGCGCATCGAATTTGTTCCTCATTAACCAAACCTCCCGGTGATATAGTCCTCCGTCCGCTTATCGTCCGGCATGGAGAAGAGCTGTTCCGTACTGTTGTACTCGACAACCTCGCCCAGCAGGAAAAACGCCGTCCGGTCGGATACACGCGTCGCCTGCTGCATGTTGTGCGTTACCATGATAATAGTATAACACTTTTTCAGCTCCAGGACAAGGTCTTCAATTTTGGATGTGGAAATAGGGTCCAGGGCAGAGGTGGGTTCATCCATCAGCAGCACCTCCGGCTCCACCGCCAGAGCGCGCGCAATACAGAGCCGCTGCTGCTGCCCGCCGGATAGCCCCAGCGCGCTCTTCTTCAGCCGGTCCTTCACCTCGTCCCAGATTGCCGCATTCCTCAAAGAATTTTCCACAATTTCATCCAGCTTATATTTGGAGTGAACCCCATGGGTCCGCGGGCCAAAGGCAATATTGTCATAGACGCTCATCGGGAACGGGTTCGGCTTCTGGAACACCATGCCCACGCGCTTACGCAGCATGTTGACCTCCAGCTTTTTATAAACGTCTTCGCCGTCCAGCAGCACTGTGCCGTCAATGCGGCAATTTTCCACAAGGTCATTCATGCGGTTCAACGTTTTCAAAAACGTGGATTTCCCGCAGCCGGACGGCCCGATGAATGCCGTAATCTTATTTTCTTCAATTTCCATGTTGATATTCTTCAACGCTTGGAAATCGCCATAATATAAATCCAGGTCTTTTACGCTAAATTTACTCATTTCATCAGTCTCCTTGATAAGTACGCCGACAGCGTGTTGATCCCAAGCACCAGCACCAGCAGCACGACCGCTGTCGCATATGCCTGGTTCGTGTAAAGCCCTTCGCTCGACAGCGCATACATGTGCACCGCCAGCGTCCGGCCCGATGAAAACAGCCCTTCCGGCAGTTCTGCAACCGTTCCCGCCGTATAAATCAATGCAGCCGTTTCCCCAACAATCCTGCCCACAGCCAAAATAACGCCCGCCAAAATGCCCGGCACCGCCGACGGAAGCACCACCTTAAACACAGTGCGCAGCTTGCCCGCGCCCAATCCAAAGCTGGCCTCCCGGTAGGAATCCGGCACGGCTTTCAGCGCCTCCTCCGTGGTGCGCATAATCAGCGGCAAGATCATAATCGACAGCGTCAGCGCGCCGGCGAGTATGGAGTAACCAAATTCCAGATATGTCACAAAAAACAGCATCCCGAACAGCCCATACACAATAGAGGGGATGCCGGAGAGCGTCTCCGCCGTCAGACGGATGAGCCCTACAATCTTATTTCCGCGTTTTGCATATTCCACCAGATAGATTGCCGTAAAAATCCCAAGAATTGCCGCAATCCCCAATGAGCATACCGTTGTGATAACCGTGTTGACAATCGCCGGGAACATGGAGACGTTTTCCGTATTATAATGCAGGGCAAACAGCTCCGGGCGGATATGCGGAATGCCTTTGATCAAAATGTAAAATATAATAAACAGCAGGGCGCCGAAGGTCAGCGCCGCCGCCAGAAATATCAACGCCCTTACGATGAAAGAGCCCGGATGGTTCAGCTGCTTTTTCATTTGTCCGACCTCCTCTTCAACAGCGCAAAGCAAACATTGATAATCAAAATGAACACGAACAGCACCACGCCGGTGGCTATCAGCGCTTCACGGTGCAAATCCGCCGCGTAGCCCATTTCCATGACGATATTGGCCGTCAGAGTACGGACGCCGCGTAAAATCCCCCGCGGCATACGCGCCTGGTTTCCCGCCACCATGATGACCGCCATCGTTTCGCCAATGGCACGGCCGATGCCCAAAATGACGCCCGCCATAATGCCCGACTTTGCCGCGGGCAGAACGCAGGCGAACAAGCTCCGTTCATGGGTTGCGCCCAACGCCAGCGCGCCCTCATAATAACTCCGCGGCACGCTGCGGATGGCGGATTCGCTTACGCCGATGATCGTCGGCAGGATCATGATGCCCAGCAGGATGGAGGCGGTGAGAATGGAATTCCCGTTCCCGCCAATCATCCTGACAAGGGGGACCAATACCACAAGGCCGAAAAAGCCGTATACAATGGAGGGGATGCCCGCCAACAGCTCCGTTGCAGGCTTTAAAAACCTGTAAAGGGGCTTCGGGCAGTAATAAGCCATGAAGACCGCCGTCAGAATGCCAATGGGCACGCCGATGAGGATTGCCCCGGCGGTGATGTACAAGCTTCCCACAATCATCGGGAAAATCCCGTATGACGCAGGATTGTCCGTAGGCGCCCATTCGCGCCCCAGTATAAAATCAAAGAACCCGATTTCTGCCATAGCGGGGATGCCGTTTGCAAACAGGAACACGCAAATCAGCAAAACCGCCAATATAGAAGCCATGGCGGCGATAAAAAACACGCCGCCCATTATCTTTTCTTTCATCATTCAACTTCACTCCAGGTGAGCGTATTGCCCATGAAAATGTCTTTGATCGCTTCTGTTGACAAATCCTCAACCGGGTTTTCCGGATTGACGATTACCGCGATGCCGTCCAGGGCAATCTGGGTGGGCGTCAGCTGTTCCAATTCGCTGTCCTTCAATTCCCTGGAAGCCATGCCAATATCGCAGGTGCCGTCTATGGCTGCTGTCATCCCGGCGGTGGAGTCATTGGTCTGGATTTCGATGGTCGCGTTGGTGTTTACCGCCAGATACGCTTCCTTCAGCTTCTCCATAACCGGGGATACCGAGGAGGAGCCGGCCACAACGATTTTGCCCGCCGGCATCGTGCCTGCATAGGGCGCGGCGTCCTCTGAAACCGGGATATAGTCGCCGGATACCACTTCCTGGCCTTCCTGGCTCAGGATAAAATCAATGAAGTCCTGCGCAACCTCGGACAGGCCGTCCTTCGTTGCAATATTGAACGGACGGGATACCTTATAGGTTCCGTTTTTGATATTTTCCGCCGTCGCTTCAACACCGTCTACCTTGACCGCCTTAACAGCATCTGAGAGGGATCCTAATGAAACATAGCCGATGCCATATTCATCGCCTGCAACGTTCGTCAGCATGACATCCGTCTTATTTGCGATGATTGCTTCATCAGTTGTCATATCCTTTGTGGAACCGTCAGGGCCTTCTTCTTCAATGCCCAGCAGCTCTGTAAACGCGCCTCTGGTACCGCTTCCGTCTTCACGGGATACGACTGTGATATCGCGGTCCGCATCAAATGTGCTTCCGCCCGCAGTGTTCGTCCCATTGTCGCCGCTTGTTTCGTTTCCTCCGCAGCCTGCCAAGGCACCCATGGCCAGGACCGCCGTCAGTGTGTAAACAATCAATTTTTTCATATTCCCATTCTCCTATCTTTTTAAGATGGTTTTAGTCTACAAGATTCATGTTAAATGAAAAATACTCCATTTGTTAAATCTATGTTAAATCCATATTATTTTGACACAAAAAAACAGGGCGTATACGCCCTGCGCCAATTTTTTCCTAATTCTGCCGCATCCCCTCCCGCGGAGGCACACCCGTTTCCTTCATATACATTTTGTAAAAATTGGAATAATTCCCAAAGCCCGCTTCCACGCTGGCCTGGGTCAGCGTCCGGCCGGCGGCGTATAATTCCCGCGCCAGCAGAATACGCTTATAGGTAATATATTTATTGACCGTAAACCCTGTCTGTTCCTTAAAAATATGGCACAAGTGATATTTGTTCATAAAGAAGTTGTCCGCAATGATGTCCAAATTTAATTCGGACGTGATGTTTTCATTGATATATACAATGATATCTTTCACCTGCCCGTCCTGCCGGCTGCTGCTTTTGGATTTTTTGCTGAGCCGGTTCAGGTTAAACAAAAATTCAAGCAAGATGCTTTTGATCACGACGGCGCTGCCGGCTTCGCCGCCCTGCTCCCTGATATAGCCCTCCAGCCGGCCGATAATTTCCGCAATCCCGCGCTTCTGCACCGCATCCCCGCCAATCAGATTGTCCACGCCCAGAGGCCG